>NZ_JAZGLW010000005.1 GCF_036409155.1 Mycobacterium sp. 050128
CCACTTCAACTACCATCGACCACACTCTGCCGCCGACGGCCAACCACCAGCATCACGACTCACCACCGGCGTCACCAACGTGCTGTCCTCCTACATCTAGCTCACTGCCCGCCGCCACCAGCATTCCGCCGACCATGAAGGAGCGCTGCCCGACCCAAAACGTGCCCAGCACCTGCAACCCCATCGCCGCGCCGATGAACCAGGGCGCTGCCAGATCGACGATCGACCGTACGTTCTCGAATCCGAACCGGCGATGCACCGCAGTGCCGAGCGCGCGGCCTTGAACGCGCATGACGATCGGCACCTTGGTATCGGAGCCCAAGATCTCCAGCAAGACAATGCCGGTCTCGATGTTCTCCATGTCGTCCTTGGTCACCACCGCCACGCCCCGGGCACGCTCGACGTGTGCCGATTCCAGCGTCTGGCGCATCGTTGAATCCCCGAAGATCACCGGCACGTCGAGTTTGGCGATGGTCGAAAGGAACCGGTTGTTCTCGTTCGGCTCGATGACTAGGACGTCGTATCCGGCAGCGGTCAGATCGGTCACCACGCGCACGCCAATTGAGCCCAGTCCGACCACGACGACGTGGTCGCGCATATGGCGTGCCCGGCGCAGCCCGGCCGTTTGGAGGAATCGGCGCGACAACAGCAGGTCGGCTAAGAATGCGACCGGGAGGGCAGTGACTATGACGCCGCCGAACATCACTCCGACGGCGAACAGCCGCAGCAAAGGAGATTGTTGGGCGAAGCTGAAATCGCCGTAGCCCACGGTCGTGACGGTCTCGGACGCGAAGTACAGGGCGTCGATCCACGACATACTCGGGTGCTGGTAGTAAAACCGAACCAAGGCAGTCGAGCCGAGCGTCAACAACACCGCGAAGGCCAGTGAGGGAAACAGCATCGGGTTCACGTCGTCGCGCATGGCGCGAACAGCATCGATGACGCGTCGCACCCGGGAATGACGAGAGCGCGTCGCGGTGGCAGGAGGCACTGTGATCCCGCGGGCTTGCAACTCGTCTTTGACGCCAATCATCGAGGTCCAGTCGCCGGCGTAGACCCGCAGATCCCGTCCCGGACATGGCACTACCTCGCCCGGTGCGGGTGAGTTCTTGCCGTGAACCACTGCCACGGGTGCCAGGTCTGCGTGGATCTCGCGCAGCGTCGCGTCGTACGGTGCCTCGGACCCCCAGACGACGAATTCGATACCGGCCGTGTCGAACTGGTGCGCGTTGCGCGACAGTACCGCCTCGACGAGGGATGGGGTCGCGAGCTCGGCGACGTCCAAGATCGCGCCAGGGCCGTTGACGGCGGTGACCGCTTCGCGCAGCACGTCGTTGGCCAGACGGGCAACCACGCGGACGTTGGGACTGTATTCGCGTGCCAGCAAAGCGATTTCGAGGTTGACCGCATCATTGGGTCCCGCACACACGACGGCGCGGGCGCGATGCACCCCGGCGCCAAGGAGATCCGCGGCTGTGTTGATCTTGATGATCCGCGCGCCAGCGCCTCTGAGCTCTTCGGCGATGGTCTTCGACAGCGGGTCGTCGCCGCTGACGATGATTTCGCGATGGAATTGAAAGACTTCGCCCATTTCGCGTGATTGTTCTCGTTCGTTTGTTTGCACCAGCGTCGGCTGGCTCATATGACTATCGGGCACAACGTCGGTTAGCGCCACCGGAGGAGCCAGGGAAAGTCAACGCCGATCTTTATGAGGCGCAACAGGTTCGACTCGAATGCGTCACGTGGACGAAATAGTTGAGGCGTAGAAAGCGCTGTCGCGCCATTAAGCAAAGGAGCATTCCTTGTCCGACAAGACGCCCGACGACATCTTCAAGCTCGCCAAGGATCAGAACGTCGAGTACGTCGACGTCCGCTTCTGCGACCTGCCAGGAACCATGCAGCACTTCACGATTCCGATCTACGCCTTCGACGGGAACGTGTTTGACGAGGGCTTGGCCTTCGACGGTTCCTCGATTCGCGGGTTCCAGTCGATCCACGAATCCGACATGTTGCTGCTTCCCGATCCAGAAACCGCGACCATCGATCCGTTTCGTGCGCACAAGACGCTCAACGTCAACTTCTTCGTGCACGACCCCTTCACATTCGAGGTGTATTCGCGCGACCCGCGCAATGTCGCACGCAAGGCGGAAAATTACTTGATCAGCTCCGGCATTGCGGACATCGCGTATTTCGGCCCGGAAGCCGAGTTCTACATCTTCGACTCGGTGAGCTTCGACTCGCGCACCAACGGCTCGTTCTACAAGGTGGACGCGACGTCTGGGTGGTGGAACACCGGAGAAGCGAACGAGTCCGACGGCACCCCCAACCTCGGCTACAAGGTCCGCCCCAAGGGCGGGTACTTCCCGGTGGCGCCCACCGACCATTACGTCGACTTACGCGATGAGATTCTCACCCATCTGACCAATGCCGGCTTTGCCCTGGAGAAGGGCCACCACGAAGTGGGCAGCGGTGGTCAGGCCGAGATCAATTACAAGTTCAACACCCTGCTGCATGCGGCTGACGACCATCAGATGTTCAAATACATCGTCAAGCAAACGGCTTGGCAGGCAGGTAAAACCGTGACGTTCATGCCTAAGCCGCTGTTCGGTGACAACGGTTCCGGCATGCACTGCCACCAATCGTTGTGGAAAGACGGCATCCCGCTGATGTACGACGACACGGGGTACGCCGGCCTGTCGGACACCGCGCGCCACTACATCGGCGGACTGCTGTACCACGCGCCGTCGCTGCTGGCGTTCACTAACCCGACGGTGAACTCCTACAAGCGCTTGGTGCCCGGCTACGAGGCCCCGATCAACCTGGTGTATAGCCAGCGCAACCGGTCGGCGTGCGTGCGTATCCCCATTACCGGCAGCAACCCGAAGGCCAAGCGGCTGGAGTTCCGCTGCCCCGACTCGTCGGGAAACCCATATCTGTCGTTCGCCGCCCAGTTGATGGCGGGGCTGGACGGGATCAAACACAAGATCGAGCCCCCACCCCCGGTCGACAAGGACCTCTACGAGCTACCGCCCGACGAGGCCGCGGAGATTCCGCAGGCTCCCACCCAGCTGGCCGCGGTGATCGACCGGCTGGAGGAAGACAGTGAATACCTCACCGAAGGAGGAGTTTTCACGCCCGACCTGATCGAGACGTGGATCAACTACAAGCGCGATTACGAACTTGCGCCGTTCAACCTCCGGCCGACCCCGTACGAGTTCGAGCTCTACTATGACGTCTAAACCAGCCGAGGCGTCCGCTCAGGCGCGCTCTTCGCGTCGCAACCTCCACCACGCGAAGCCGGCGAAGGTCACGGCCAGCACTCCCAACATGGTCATGTCGAAAAGCCATGTCGACGCGGCACGGTGCCAGTGGGAATCGTCCGCAATTCCCACGACCAGGTGCGTCAGGTCCGCCGTCGACGCGGTGGCCGCGAAGCCCCATCGCCCGAGCGTGAACCAGGCGAGGGTCTCGAACAGCGGCCGACCCGTCACCGGGATGAACCCACCGGCGAGCACCAGTTGGGCCATCAGTGTCATCGCCAGCAGCACGATGACCTGATCGCTGGTACGCGCGAACGCCGAAATCGCAAGCCCCGCAATCATCGCCGCCACGCACGTCGCGGCGACGCCGACGAACAGCTCCAGCATCGGGCTGGCCAGTGCCGCCGCACCTGACGGCCCGGGCTTGCCGATCCCAGGTGCGGTGACGATCAGAACCAGGATCGCCGACTGCATCCCCGCGACCCCGCTGAACACCAGGATCTTCGCTAAAAGGTATGCGGTGGACGATAATCCGGCTGCGCGTTCGCGGCGGAAGATCGGACGCTCACCGACGAGGTCGCGCGCGGTGAGCGTGATGCCCATCAGGATTGCGGCGAAGCTCGTCAATGCGATGACATGCTTGGCTTCCAGCGGCACAGCGGAATCCGCGTGGCCAAGTCCGGAGTGACCGGTGACGGTCAGTGGCAGCAGCCCGACGATAAACGGCAGTAGGGCGATGAAAGCGAAGTAGCCGCGATTGGCGACAAGGAGCCGGACCTGCCGGCGTACGAGCGTTGATACCTGATGCCATAGGCCGGCACGCGCGGCTTCAATCGGGTCTGCGGGTTGGCCGCAAATGAGCTGTACCGCAGTCATTTCCCCCCGCGACCCGACACCCTCCATGAAGCGCCGTCGAACGCCGTCGGGATCGGCGCATACGATGTTGAAGATGTCGGCCCAGTCGTTGGCTCCGATGGCAGATCCGATCTCGCTCGGGCGACCGCAGAACGCGGTCTTGCCGCCGGGCGCCAGCAGCAGTACCTGGTCGCACACATCGAGGAAGGTCAATGAATGCGTCACCACCACGATCACGCGACCCGCGTCGGCGAGCCGGCGCAGCATCGTCATGACGGCGCGGTCCAGCGCCGGATCCAGCCCCGTTGTGGGTTCGTCGAGCACCAGGAGCGAGGGATGTGTCAACAGCTCCAAGGCAATTGAGACGCGCTTGCGCTGCCCGCCCGACAGTTTTTCGATGCGGGTCGCGACGTGAGCTGTCAGCTCGAGTTCCTCGAGTACCGACGCGATCACCCGGCGGCGATCGCAGGCGGCCGCGTCGGCGGGCATCCGGAGTTCCGCCGCGAACTCCAGCGCCTGGCTGACGGTCAGCCGACCGTGTACGACGTCGTCTTGTGGCACCAACCCGATCCGGTGGCGCACCGACGCGCTTGCTGCGTGCAGGTCACGACCATCCAACGACACCGTGCCGTTGCTCGGACGTGCCGCTCCGGTGATCACTCTGGCGAGCGTGGACTTGCCCGCACCCGAAGGGCCGATCACCGCCGTCAAAGTACCAGGGCGTGCGGTGAACGAAATTCGTTCCAGTGCAACGATATTGCGCTCGAGCATAAGGCTCACGTCGCGTACGTCGAGGCCGCCGACCGTGGTGGCCGGTGGGATGCGGACGGCGAACGTGGGCGCTACAGAACAGGTCATCTGATTCCTTATCCGAGTAGGTAGGCCAGCGGGAGTACCAGCAGCAACGAGTCGATCCGATCCAGCAGGCCTCCGAAGCCGGGGAGCCAGCAGCCGGCATCCTTCACCTGGGCCTGCCGCTTCAACATCGACTCCAGCAGGTCGCCGAAAAGGCCACCGAGGGATACAGCGAAAAGCAGTCCGATCGAAATCGTGCCCAGCAGCGAGAGGACGACGAACGCCCCGATGATCGCTCCGACCATCCCGCCGACCGTCTTGTTGGGGCTCAGCCGGGACAACGGACGACGTGCCCAAGCCATGCGGCGCAACCCCTTTCCGCCACACCACGCCGCGACGTCGGTGGCCGCGACGGCGAAGCACAGCAGATACGCGTCCGGCCACACCATCACGAGGTGTGACAACGACCAGCAGATCCACACCGAGCCGAAACCGGCGAACGCCGTGCGCTTGGCGCCGTGATCGACGTCGCCGCCGAGCACCGAAGGGACCGCGCACATCAGCACGACGACGGGCGCGAGTTGCAACAGCGACGGGCGCAACCAGGCCGCGATCGGGTAGAGCACCGCCAACGCCACCAGCAGGTAGGTGTCGAGTCGGTGCAGCCTGACCAATCGCGCGTATTCGGTCACCGCGACGACTGCCAGTGCCGCGGCCAGCGCGGCGGTGGTGCCGAGGCCGATCCACACAGGGAGGCCGACCGCGGGCGCGATGAGCGCCCAGGTGCGCCACTTCTGGATCAGCTCCCGCTTGCGGGAGACGAGGACGACGACGCCGGCCAGGGCCAGGATCGCCACCGTGACCCACATGAGAAACACGGCCCGGGAGTAGAGGTGGATGTGCAGTGGACCCAGGTCGACGTTGAGCGGCATCCGCCGATCCCGGCGGACGAAGGATAGGTAATTCTCGACGATCGCCATGTCAGGACGCGAGCGCATAACGGTCGGCGGCGCCGGCAACGGCGCCCTCACGCAAAGCCAGCACGTGTGCCCGCAGTTGCGGGGCCGACGTGGTGTGCGGGTCCAGCGACGCGCCGACGTGGACGCGCATCGGGGCCGGGGAGTAGCGGCCGTCCTTGGGCAGCACGTCGGCGGTCCCCGTGATCGCGATGGGTACGATCGGCACACCGCAGTCGCGTGCCAATCGTACTGCGCCGGAACGGAACTCACCGATGGTGCCGTCGGTCGAACGGGTTCCCTCGGGGTAGATGACGACGGTGCGTCCGGCCTTGAGCGCGGGGCCGGCCGCAGCGAGCAGTGCGGCATAGGTGCCGTCGCCGGACCGCCGGACCGGCAGGATCCCCGCGAGTGACGTCGCGACGAAGCGCCGCACGGGCACGTCGAACCAGTAGTCGGCCGCCGCGCCGAACACCGGCCGGGCCGTCGGCGGAAGCGCCGCCAGCAGCACCGCGGTGTCGGCATGCGAGCTGTGGTTGGCTACGACCACGCAACCACCCGCGGCGTTCCAGCGCCCGCTCACCGTCAGTCCGCCCGAGGCGGCGCACACGATGCGCCAGAGCCAGTGCCGGAGCACGCTCGGCATCCGGTTCGCGGTCATGCCGCCACCCCGGTGAGGGGTTGCGTGATGAGGTTCAGCGGCTGGGTGATGGTGTCGATCGGCTGCGTGACGGCATCGAAGTGCTCCATCAACACGACACGCTGAGACAGCTGGTCGCTCAGGCGGGATTCGTTGCCCCGCTGGGCCTTTAGCTCGCGGCGCGCCGCCCGAAGCCGCAGCACCGTGGTGATGAGCGAACCGTTCACCAACTGCGCGAGCAGTACGGGCATGATGACCGGAAACGCCGTGGCCAGCACGACGAACAGGCAACGTTCCGTTTTGCCCAGCGGGCCGCCGTTGCGGCGAGTTGCGCCCGCCGCCGCCGCGGCCAGCGACGCGAATGTCGGCAGCGTCGCGGCAAGCGCGGCGACAAGCACCTGAAACACGAGCCAGGACAGCCAGTGCAGGCCGGGGCCGTGCTGACGTGCCGCCCATACCGTCAGGCCGGCGAAGGCGAGCAGATCTGCCGTGCGGTCGCCGAGCTCGTTAATGACGAATCCCCACGGCCGGCTCACGCCGCGGGCGCGGGCCACGGCGCCGTCGAGGTTGGCTCCGGCGAGCCGCAGCACCATGAACAGCGCCGCGAGGGACCAGCATCCGAACGCGACCGATACGCCGGCTGCCGCGGCGGCGGTCACGCCGGCAGCGGTGAACACGTCCGGGGAGACCCGCCGTGACACCGCGGCGTCGACGATGGGTGTCAACCGCTTGGTGAACCACGGCTTGAGCGCGTAGAGGCCAGACATTCGCGATCCCCGGCGCGTCGTCGACGGGGAGGCGGTGTGGAGGGCGACGTTCGTACTGATGGCTGACTCCTTTCGCGTTGTGCCGTTTTCGTGCACATTCGCCGCCTCGGCGGCGGCTTGACTTGCGACGAGTACATCGAGTTGCAGCGACTACCGATCCCAAAAATCGTCGGTGGGCCAGACGGCGGTCCTAATGCCTTGATGGGACAACCGCGCCGACGTGTAGGAAGATGGGCTCATGTTGCGGGGAATATTTGCACTTGGGTGCGTTGCAGCCGTCGTTGCCTTGGCCGTGCCTGCTCAGGCCGATCCGGGGATGCGAAATTTCTGGCCGCGCTGAACAAGGCCGGCATCACCTATCAGACCCCGAGCGTCGCCA
Organism: Mycobacterium sp. 050128; assembly: GCF_036409155.1. Lineage (NCBI taxonomy): Bacteria > Bacillati > Actinomycetota > Actinomycetes > Mycobacteriales > Mycobacteriaceae > Mycobacterium > Mycobacterium sp. 050128. Next base: position 7,653 of record NZ_JAZGLW010000005.1, read on the forward strand.
TCGGAGTGGGCAAGAAGGAATGCGCACTGATGGACGAGGGCATGACCGAGCCCGAGGTCATCAAGAACGTGGCGGAGAGCAATCCGTCGTTCAAGGGGGAATCCGCCGCTGAGTTCACGACGATCGCGGTGGACACGTACTGCCCTCAGCACGAAGGGGAACCAGGCGCGCTGCCGCCGCCGGCCGCGTAGTCAAACTGCTACGGGTTTTGGCTGACTTCTCCGGCCGGCCGCGTTCGCAATTCGACTGGTAGGCGTTTGAATCCGTGCAAGGTGACCAGCTCGAGTGGTTCGGGCTGCTCGCGCAGGCTCAGGCTGGGGAACCGCTCGAATAAGGTGCGCAGGGCGATCACGCCCTCGATCCGTGCCAAGGCCGCGCCAAGGCAACCGTGAATTCCTGAGCCGAATGCCACGTGGTCTCGCGCATTGGGTCTGGTGATGTCGAACTGATCGGGATCGCTGAAAACCCGGGGGTCGCGGTTGGCGCCGCCCATCAACAGCACGAACATCGAGCCGGCGCGGATGTGCTGCCCGGCGATCTCGACGTCGCGGTGTGCACTGCGCACCAGCATCTGGACCGGGCTTTCGAACCGCAGGATCTCTTCGACGGCCCCCGGCCAGAGCACCGGGTCGTCGCGCAATAGGGCCAGCTGCTGTGGATGCTGAAGCAACAGGACGATTCCGTTGCCGATCAGGTTGACCGTCGTCTCGAACCCGGCTCCGACCAGAAGCGCGGCGTTGGCGGCGAATTCACGATGGGTCAGCTCGCCGCCGGCGGCCACGCGGCCGAACGGGTCGTCGCGCGAGGCACCGTCACGCGCCCGCTGGATGAATCGGGCGGCGTAGCTGTCGACCTCCTGCAGACGCGCTACGGCGTGGCGAAACGTCTTCCAGCTGGTGCCGAAATCCAAAAGCGGGGCCAAGCTGTAGCCCCATTCGCGCACCTGCGGGCGCGCATCGACTGGCAATCCCAGGATCTCGGTGATCACGGCGACCGGCAGTTCCGTGGCGAAGTCGGCGACCAGGTCGGGCTGCGGGTTGCGCTCCAACCCGTCCAGCAGTTCCGCCGTGATCTCTTCGACCCGCGCGCCGAGTCGGTCGATGGCCCGTGGTGTGAAGCTCTGCGCAAACAAGCGCCGATACCGAGTGTGGTCCGGGGGATTGGACATCACCATCGCTGGGCGCTCCACGGGATTGGGCAGGCCGGGATCCGTTCGCTCCAGCAATGCCGGAAATGGTTGCGGCAGAGGCGCATTCACGATGTTGGTGACCCCAAAGCGGTCATCGCGCAACACCATCCGGCAGATTTCGTGGTCGGCGCTCACCCAGACGAAGGGCCGGCGCACCAGACGGCCCTGTTGCCTGATGTCGTCGACCAGGCGATACATCTCGGCTCCGCGGGCCCGGCCCAGCAGAAACCGGGCCAACGGTTGTCCGCGGCGGGCCTGCACCGCCAAGAACGCGCGCGGCGCACCGTACCTCGCCATCCAGCGAAACCAGATGCTCGTCCGGATAACGATCCTCCTTGGCGCGGCGGCGACGTCGTCGCCGGAACATATCACCGGGGCTCCCGTCACGCGCGATACAGGTAATTCATAGGCGCGACATAACTATTGCCCACGGTACGGCAGCACGATGTAACCAGATCCAGTTCGACCGGGGGATGAATAGCGCGTGACGGTACGTGAGCCAGTGGTGAGGGGGACCATGGTTTACCAAGGCAATTCGGTCGTCCTCACCAGACCGCGGTTTCGGGGATGGATCCATCTCTATTGCGCCGTAGCTGCCTTCATCGCCGGTACGGCGCTGGTGGTGGTGTCGTGGGCGCTGGAATCCAAGCGGGCCGGGCATTCGACGCTGACCTACACCTTGTCGATCGTGGCGATGTTCACCGTCAGCGCCATCTACCACCGCGTCTACTGGGAGTCGGCCACCGCCAGACAATGGATGCGGCGACTCGACCACTCGATGATCTTCGTGTTCATCGCCGGCAGCTACACGCCGTTTGCCAGGCTGGACATGCCGCGCGGGACCGGATACGTGGTGCTGGCGATCGTGTGGGGTGGTGCGGCGGCGGGAATCGCGCTGACGTTGTTCTGGCCGTCGGCGCCGCGGTGGCTGGGCGTGGCGCTGTACCTGCTACTGGGCTGGGTTGCGATCTGGTACAGCCCGTTGATCCTGCACAACGCCGGAGTGGCCGCGACAGTCTTGCTGGCCGTCGGCGGCGCGCTGTACAGCATCGGGGCGGTGTTCTACGGGCTGCGCTGGCCCGACCCCTGGCCGAGAACATTCGGCTATCACGAGGTCTTCCACGCGTGCACCGCGGTCGCGGCGATCTGCCAATACATCGCGATGTGGTTCGCCGTCTTCTAGCAGGCGCTAGTAGCGCGTGCGAAGCCGCGCTTCAGATGTGTTCTAACCCAACGTTTTTGGTGCTGATGTGGCCGGTGCGATCAGCGCCCATCCGATCTGCCCGCCGCGCAACGAACCCGGCTTCACGACATCCAGTTGGACGAAATGAGCTGATGTCCGGAGCTTTTGGCCTTCGTCGCCGCCGCCGGTGACCAGCGCAACCTTGCCTTCAACTCGGCCAATGGCCGGTTACCGTACACCCGGCCGATCAGCGCAGCGGGTACCGTGCAACGCCATGGCGGCGACGCGATGAGTGCAGGCCTGTTTGGACTTCTCGACGACGTCGCGGTTCTGGCACGCCTGGCGGCCGCCAGCGGTCGCGCGACGGTTAAGGCGGCCGGAGTGATCATCGACGACACCGCCGTGACGCCGCAGTACGTGCACGGCATCGCAGCCGAGCGCGAACTGCCGATCATCAAACGCATCGCGATCGGATCCCTGCGCAACAAGCTCTTGTTGATCCTGCCCGTTGCGATGCTGCTCAGTCAGTTCGCGCCCCGGGCGGTGACCCCGATCCTGATGCTCGGCGCGTTCTACCTGTGTTACGAGGGCGCCGAGAAGGTGTGGGGGACTTTGCGCGGCCATCACACCCACGCGGCTCCGGCGGCCGAGGACGTCGTGGTGGCCGGTGCGATCATTCGCGTTCCTCGCGCTTGTCGAGCTGCTGTCACTGGCTTGGCGAGGTCGTTAGGGCCGGCTGCCCACCAAGTTGCTGTTCTGCGGGCAGTAGGCGTGCACCGAGGTGGTGACATACGCCTCGGCATGGCTACCAAGCGCGGGGTTGCTTGACCGGAAGTCCGCGATGATCTGCTGCACCGTCATGCCCAGCCTGATGTTCTCGCACACCATCTTGCCGTTGTAGATGGCGGCATCCGGATTGGCGAAGGAGATTCCCTGGTCGTTGAGGTCCTGAACGTACTTATTGTCCTGACCGGGTGTCGACACAATCGACGCCGGCGCGGCGGTCGATGCCGTTCCCGGAACCGGGGCCGCTTTGGACGTCGGGGCCGCGGTCGGTGGCGGCGCTGCGGCCTTGGGATGCGAGGTCAGCAGGGAACGCCCAAGGACAATCGCACCGGCGACCACCAGCCCGGCCGCCAGCACGGCGGCGGCGATACGCCAGGTAGCACGCCATGATTGACGCGGACTCGCGGCGCCGCTCGGCGCATCGACGTCGTCATCGTCGCGCGACCACGCCAGGCCGGCCGAGTTCACCGAAGTGGGCGCCCCAGGCTCCGCGGCAGCAGGCGCGGCAACCGTCTCGCCACCGTTGAGCTCGGCAGTCTTGTCGGTAGCTGGTCCCGGGTCGGACATGACGGCCATGGTACGGCCCGCGAACGACGAGTCGGAGTGTTAGTCGGGCGCCCGCGTGCCGAGCAGTGCACGCACCATCGGGCGGGGCCCCTCGGACCGAAGCAGATAACTGGCCGGTCGCGGCCGCACCTTCAACGGCCACCAGAACCAGCGTCTGAGCAGCGCCGCAACGGATGGCGTCATGAACGCGCGCACGATCAGGGTGTCGAACAGCAGGCCCAAACCGATCGTGGTCCCGATCTGGCCGATCACCGTCAGGTCGCTGACCACCATGGAGGCCATCGTGACCGCGAATACCAGGCCTGCGGCCGTGACGACCTTTCCGGTACCGCCCATCGCTCGAATAATGCCGGTGTTGATACCGGCGCCGAGTTCTTCTTTCATTCGGGAGACGAGCAGCAGGTTGTAATCGGACCCGACCGCCAACAGAATGATGACCGACATCGGCAACACGAGCCATTCCAACCCGAGCCCGATAATGTGCTGCCAGAGCAGCACGGACAATCCGATGGAAGCCCCCAGCGAAGTCACCACGGTACCCACGATCACCATCGCGGCCACAAAACTTCGCGTGATCATCAGCATGATCGCGAAAATGAGACAGAGCGAAGCAATCCCGGCGATCATCAGGTCGTATCGGGAGCCGTCATGCAGGTCTTTGTACGTCGCAGAGACGCCGCCGACGTAAATGCTGGTGTTCTCCAGCGGGGTCGACTTCAGCGCCTCCTCGGCCGCGGATTTAATCGCCTGGACGCGAGCGATACCTTCGGGAGTGGCGGGATCGCCCCTGTCCGAAATGGTCATGCGTGCTGCTTTCCCATCCGGCGACATGAACAGCCCCATGACATTCTGGAAGGTGGGGTTTTTGAAAACCTCCGGCGGGAGATAGAAACTGTCGTCGTTTTTCGCCGCGTCGAATGCCTCGCCCATCTCCGTCGAGATATTGCCCTGCGAGTCCGCCTGGCCGATGATCCCGGTCATGGTGGAATGCATGGTCAGCATCATGGTGCGCATGCTCTTCATGGTCTCGATCTGAATCGGAAGCTCGGCGGCCAGTTTCGGCATCAGCACATCGATCTTGTCGATGTTCACCACCAATTCGCCCAGCTTGTCGTTGATCGCGTCGATGCCGTCAAACGAATCGAAAAGCGACCTGATCGCAAAACAGACGGGGATGTCGTAGCAGTGTTTTTCCCAGTAGAAGTAGCTGCGGATCGGCCTCAGGAAATCCTCGAAATTCGAAATTTGGTCTCGCAATTCGCCGGTGATGACCTGAACTTCGTGCGTCCTGCCGGCCAGATCATGGGTAACGGCATTGAGTTGCAGAATCAGGTGATAGAGCGTGGTGGTGATTCCGATCGTCTTGTTCAACTCATCGGCCTGCGTGAGCATGTCGTTCATGCGGGCCTTTTGATATTCGAGGTTCACCATCTGGCTTGCGTTCATCACGCCGAACCTGAACGGAATCGTCGTGTGCGCCATCGCGGTGCCCGAGGGCCGGGTGACAGATTGCACCCGGGAAACGCCCGGAACCGCGAGCACACCCTTGGCCAATCGTTCCAGTACCAGAAAATCCGACGGATTGCGCATATCGTGATCGGCTTCGACCAATACGAACTCGGGCAACATCCGGCCGAGCGGGAAGTGTCGATTCGCGGCCGCGTATCCCTGGTTGGTCGGAAGGTCGTCGGGGAGATAGACCCGGTCGTGGTAGTTGGTCGTGTACCCGGGCAGGGCGAGCAAGCCAACCAGAGTGACCGCGCAGGCCGCGGCGAAAATGGGTCCCGGCCAGCGGACGACCGCTGTGCCGATCCGCCGCCAGCGCCGATCAGAGATCCTTCGCCTGGGCTCCATCAGGCCGAATCGGCCACCGATCGCAAGAACCGCCGGAACCAGCGTGAGCGCGATCGCCACCGCGACGAGCATGCCTATCGCGCAGGGGATACCGATCGTTTGGAAGTAGGGCATCCGGGTGAAGCTGAGGCAGAAAACCGATCCGGCGATCGTCAAACCGGAAGCCAAGACAACCTTCGCGGTGCTGCGGTAGGTCGTGTAGAAGGCCGCTTCCACATCTTCACCGGCCTGGCGTGCCTCTTGATACCGGCCGACGAAAAATATGCCGTAGTCGGTTCCGGCGGCCAGCGCGAGAGTGACCAGCAGATTAACCGCGAAAGTAGAAAGGCTGAGGGCGCCGATATTGCCAAAGAATGCGACGATTTGGCGCGCCACCTGCAGTTCGATTCCGACCATCAGCAACAGCAGAATGACGGTGGTAAGCGACCGATAGACCATCAGCAGCATCAGGAAGATCACCACCAGGCTCACCAGGGTGACCTTGAGGATTGTCTTCTGACCGCTGTGATTCAGGTCCGAAATGAGCGGCGCCGGGCCGGTGACGTAGACCTTGACCCCTGCCGGTGGAGGAACCCGGTTGACGAGGTCACGGACGGCGTCCGCTGATTCGTTCGCCAGGCTGGTGCCCTGGTTACCGGCCAGCTTCAGCTGTACGTACGCGGCCTTTCCGTCCTCACTTTGCGCACCGCTTGCGGTGACCGGATTTCCCCACAAGTCCTGAACATGCTGAATATGCTCCGGATCGCTTTCCAATTGCTTGAGCAATTGGTTGTAGTAATGGTGAGCATCGTCGCGCAGTGGCTCCTCGCTCTCCAGGACGATCATCGCCAAGGCGTCGGAATTGGATTCCTTGAAGTCCTGGCCCAGGCGCTGCATGGCCTGGATTGACGGCGCATCTTTGGGGCTCAGCGACACCGCCCGCTGTTGCTCCACCTTCTCGAGCGAGGGGACGGCCATCGTCACGATGACAGTGAGGGCCAGCCAGGCCAAGACGATGGGCACCGACAACGCATGGATCGTCCGCGCGACGAAGGGCGTGCGGCGTTCGCCGGCCACGCGTGGATCGCTCATGCGGCCCTCGGGCAGCAGAAGTTGTCGGCGTTCACATCGGACGTGGTCCCCCTTGACCACCCCGTCCACCCCGGTGCGCCAGCAGCTGCTGTCACTATTGCTCGTCTCCTCTGGTGATGCGATCGACCCGCCGCGAGAGCAGGTGACTTCCAGGCAAGGCTTCCAAAGTCTCTCATTGATGCATCGGCGGCGACAGGAAACCTATTACAGGTGACGGTAGCGGCCCGCCGACCCGGGCGCTCGGCGGGGCGATGAGCTGCGGTAACGGGTTCGAGTTCGCCCATCAGATGGCGGCGCCTCTGCTGGGCAAGTAAGTTCGCCAGGGGGTTAATCGGGCAGTTTCAGCGCGGAATCCCGCGCGAGGACGGGTGTCAATGCATTGGGCGATCACGGGCGCGACCGGGTTTCTCGGGATTCACATCCTGGGCGAACTCCTCCGCGGGGACGAAACGTTCACTCTGCTGACCCGGCCGCAGTCGGATCCCATCAGTCGCATCGGCAAGGCCCTGCCGCTGGCGGTCACCGACGGGCGGGTGTGGACCGAGCAGGAATTGCGCGAACGATTTACCGTCGTGCCGGTGGAGCTCACCGCGCCCAAGTTGGGGCTGTCCGATGAGCGATTCCAGGAACTCGCCGACAGCGCGGATGCGATTTTGCATTGCGCCGGCAGCATCGAGCTGGATGCCGACCTTGCCGACCTTCGCCTGACCAACGTCGGTGGAACCACCCGGATCCTCGAACTCGCCGAGGCCGGATCGCGAGAGCCGGATCTGTTCCACGTATCGACCGCTTTTGTCGCCGGGAAGCGCCGCTCGGGTCTGATCTACGAGACCGAGTTAAGCGATGCCGAAGGCTTCGAGAACAACTACGAGCAGTCCAAATTCGAGTCCGAGTCGCTGGTGCGGGACTGGGCGCAGCGCACCGGACGCCGGGTGGCGGTGCTGCGGCCGAGCGCCCTGATCGTCGATCGCCCGCCACATCCGGACTTCCCGCTGCATCCGCTTTCCTTTCTGTCGACGTCCGCGGACAGCGGCATGCGCCTGTTCTCGGTCTCGGGGCGGCCGATGCGCACCAAAATGTCGATCAGGCTCAGCGGTGACCTCAACGGCCATCTGAACTACATGCCTGCCGACGAGGCCGCCGACGAGATGGTCCGCCTGATGCGGCTGGCCCCCGAAGGCCTGAATACATACCACGTCGTCCACCACCAGGACGTCGCGGTGCAAACGTTGGTGGACCTGTTCAATGCGCTCTCACCGATCCCACTCACGCTGGTCGAGGGCCCGATCGAGGACCCGAATCTGCTGGAACGGCGGCTGCGGTGGGCCAGCGGATTCTTTCCGTACCTGGCGCACAGCCGGACTTACGACACCACTGGTACGCGAGCGGTCATCGGCGAGCCACATCGCCGGACCATCGTCGACTTCGACTACCTGCTGGGCAGCGTGGGACGGTACAAGCGCTACCTCACATTCAAACCCGAGAAGCACGAACCCCGGGAGTCGGCGTCGACGGTCGCACCCCTGGTCTCGGTCGAGGGTCCATTCGATGTCAATGCCCATTGCGCTGACGCGCCTCGCCCGATGCGAGGGCTGACATTCATCGTCACGGTAGGACGAAGCGGATCGACCGCGCTGTCGAGGATCCTCACCGCTCACCCAGATGTGCTCAGCCTCAACGAGTTCTACCTATCGGTGCGGGCCTCGTCGGCGGCCGACCACGAGCTGTCGGGCGAGCAATTCTGGCGGATGCTGGCCGAACCCCACCCGATCTTCGACTCCATGGTCCGGGGTGGTTCGGCCATGCCGGAGTTCATCTATCCGCGACTGCGCGGAACCCGATTCGACGCGAGCACGACCGGAATCCCCGCGATTTCGATGATGACGCTGCCGCATCTGTCGTCGGACCCCGACGCCGTATTCGATGCCCTTGCCGCAGAGGTTCCGACGTGGCCGGAGCAGACGTCGCGACTGCATTATGAACGGCTGTTCGCTTGGCTTGCAAGGCATTTCGGTGGGACCGTGGTGGTGGAGCGCTCAGCCATGTCGTTGAGCAGTGTCCCGTGGCTGCGCGAGACGTTCCCGGACGCGAAGTTCGTGCACCTGTACCGGAACGGTCCGGATACGGCGGTCTCGATGAGTGAGCACACCGGATTTCGCTTGATGGCGCTGATTCAAGACGCGCTGGAGCTGCTCGATCTCGACCCGGAGCGGCGACACCCGGGCCTGCGGCTGGATCCGACGGCGATACCGATCGAGCTCGCATCCCTGGTCGGTGACACTTGCGAGGTGGACACCCTGATGAGCCAGAACATGCCCATCACCCGCTTCGGCCGGATGTGGAGCGAGCTGATCGTCACCGGTGAATCCGAGCTCGCCGACCTGCCCGCGGACCGCTACCTTCCGTTGTCTTACGCGAACCTGGTCGCTGACACCCGGTCGTCGCTGGTGCAGCTGGCGAGTTTCCTCAACGTCGACGCGGACCCGAAGTGGCTCGAACTCGGCACCAGCGTCATCGACCCGAAGTTCACCGGCGCCTCTGCTCGGTTGTCCGCCGACGAGCTGCAGGCAGTCATCGAAAGCTGTGCTCCCGGCTCGGCCTGCCTTGCGAAGCACGCCGTTGGTACCGGAGCGGACGGGGTGACCGCGGCCCGCTGAGACAGGGCTAGGCTGCGGCCATGCCGATCGACCGTGCCGCGCTCGTCGCGGGCAGTATCCGACTCGCCTCAGGCGTCCATTTTCTCGTCGATCCCCTCGGTGCGAACAAGCTCTGGGGTGACCCCGGGGAGCCGACCCCGACGGCGCGACTCCTGCTGCGATCGATGGGTTACCGCGACGCTTTGATCGGCGGACTGCTTCTGTCGGCGGCGTTGCGCGGCAAGAACACTCGCGGCTGGTTCCTGGCATCCGGTGGGGCCGACGCGGCGGATCTGCTGGGCGGGCTGAGTGTCCACAGCGAGCTCAAGCGCTCTCAGCAGCTGATCGGCCTCGGCGGCGCCGTCATCGGAATCGGCGTCGGGTTGTGGGGCGCAGCCCGGCCCGGGCCTAAATCGGTGGAGGCTCCGGCGGTCTGAGCCCCGGCACTGGGTCGGCGGCCCGAACCCGCGACCAATCGCTCTGTTCGCGCTCAGTCATGTCGTTTGATGTGATCGCGCCGAAGCAGGCGGCATCACGGGCGAACCTCTCGGCCGCGTCGGGCAAGGCGTCCGGGCCCTCGAGCCGGAAACAACTCGGCGCCAGCGGACCGAACAGCAGCGCGCGGCGCAGGTGCGGCCAGTTATTCAGGTCGGGTTCGACCTCGGCGGCACGGGCGAACGTCAGCGCCGCGAGGTCCATCCGGGTTTTCTGCGGCGTTCCTCGATTGGCGCGGTACGCATCGATCGCTGACCGTTGGCCGCTCGCACTGATTGGCGGGACCGCGCCGCCCCAGGTATACGCGATCCACCTGGCCTGAAGTTCCAGCGGCACAAAGTATCCGCCCGACTGGTCCCACAAGCCCATGAACGCCAGGCCGGGAAGGTCGGGATGAAAGGTGTAGCGGTCGGCATCCAGGTGCACCGCGTCCAGGTCGAGGATCGCCCGGATGTCGTCACTGAGGAACGGCAGACACAGTTGGTAGCCGGTGCCGAACACGATTCCGTCGAAGTCCTCGGCACGCTCGTCGGCGAAGGTGACGGTCGGGCCCGCCACGGATTTCATCCACGGACGCACAGAGATTCGGCCCTCGGCCACGAGGGGAAGGTAGTGCTGACTCAGCGTCACACCGGCCACGGACAACGAGGGATCGGGCGCAGGTGCGCCGTACTGATCCGGACTGCCCGCGGCGCCGACGACGATCTCCTTGAGGAATTCATCGACGTCGGCTGCGGTGAGAGCCTCGGTTGCCAAGGCGCCATACCGGGTATAGAGCCGGTTGTCCGACGGAACCCCGCCGGCGAACTTCGGCGCGATGTAGCGTTGCCGCCGCTGAGTTACGACGACGCGCGCCGCGCCCAATTCGGCGACTTCCGAGGCGATTTCCAGGGCGCTGATCGCGCAGCCCGCGACGAGAACTCGCTTGCCGCGATACGTTAATCCGTCACGGTAGTGATAAGTGGAGATGGCTCCCGCCGAGCCGCAGAAGGTCTCGAGGCCCGGCACGGCGGGGATGGCAGGGACATGAAATCGCCCGCTGGCCACCACAATTCGGTCAAAACGCTCGTCGGCACCAGCGTGCGTCGCGACCCAGCCGGCTCCGTTCCTTCTGATCAGGTCGACCCGGGTGCCCAGGTGGATACGCGGCGTGAGCCCGAACGTGTCGGCGTAGCGGTGCAGGTAGTCGAGAACCTCACGATTGGACAGGTAGACGTGGTCCGTCGTGTGATCGAGGTCGCTGAAGGCAGTGACGGTGCGACTGCTGTTGGTGTGCATGCTCGGCCACACGCCACTGTGGCCATCCAGGCCGGCCCATTGCCCGCCCAGCATCGGACCTTGCTCGAAGATGGTCGGCTCAAACCCCTGCTGTAAGAGCCAACGCGCGGCGACCAGTCCGCTCGGTCCGGCGCCGATCACCGCAACGCTTTTCGTCATCGGAGAAACTGTCGCACGACTTCGGCCCACTCGGGATCTGATCCGATGACACGCGGGCCTCGATGCGGTTGACTGTGAGGGTTGATCGGGGAAGGAGCAAACGTGGGTTTCGGCGTCCTGACTTTTGTGACCGACGAGGGGATCGGCCCCGTCGAACTGGCCGGTGCACTCGAAGAGCGAGGCTTTGAGTCGCTGTATCTGGCCGAGCACTCGCACATCCCGGTCGACCGGAAAACCCCTTACCCCAGCGGTGGCCCGATTCCGCGAAAGTACTACCGCACGCTGGATCCGTTCGTGACGCTGACGGCGGCGGCGGTCGCGACCCGGAATCTAGTGCTGGGCACCGGCATCGCACTGGTCGTGCAGCGCGACCCGATTCACACGGCCAAAGAAGTCGCTTCGCTTGATCTGGTGTCGCAGGGACGCTTTCGCTTCGGCGTCGGTGTGGGCTGGCTTCGCGAAGAGATTGCGGATCACGGGGTCGATCCCTCGGTGCGTGGACGGGTCGTCGACGAACGACTGGACGCAATGATCCAGATCTGGACGCAGGAGAAGGCGGAATACCACGGAACATTCGTCGACTTCGACCCGATCTACAGCTGGCCGAAGCCGATTCAGCAACCGTATCCGCCGCTGTATCTGGGCGGGGGACCGGCGGGTTTCAAACGCATCGCCAGGCTCAACGCGGGCTGGCTCTCGATGACGCCGTCGGCGAAGGAACTCGCGCCTCAGCTCGACCAACTGCGTGAGGTGGCAGGCCCGGACGTACCGATCGTCCACTTCCACGGGGGCGAGCCGGTCGTGAAAGAGCTGACGGGTTACCGCGATCTAGGTTTGGAACACGTCTTGCTGGACCTGCCGACCGCGCCCCGAGACGAGACGCTTCGTCTTTTGGACGGGCTGCAGGCCGAGATCGCCAGGCTAGCGTAAAGCTAAGTACCGCAGAAGGTTTGGTAGTTGCCGAAATCCTCGGGGGCCGGACTCGTGTAGCGCTCGAAGCCTGGGCGTTCGTCGTACGGGGCGGCCACGGCGTCCAGCAGCTGCTGCACCGGGCCGAGATCGCCCGCCGTTGCGGCGGCGAGGGCTTCCTCGACCAGATGGTTACGCGGAATGTAGATCGGGTTGGCGCGATCCATCGACTCGGCGTCGGGGCTCAACCGGCCCCAACGCGACATCCATTCGTCGAAGCCGACGAGGTCGGTGAAGAGGCCGCGCGCGGGTTCGGCATCCCCGCGGGCTGCTCGGCCCAGGTGGCGGAAGAACGAGGTGTAGTCGACTCGGCTTTCCCTGAGCAGGCGCAGCAACTCGTCGACCAATGACGACAAAGTTGCGGCCTCGACGTCCGCGGGCAAGCCGAGTTTGGCGCGCATGCCGGACGACCAGGTGGCGTCGTATTCGGTTTGGAATACGCCGAATGCCTGCTCGGCGAACGCGATTCCCTCGTCGAGGTTGTCGGCAAGCAAGGGCAGCAGGGCCTCGGCGAACCGGGCCAGATTCCACCCGACAATGGCGGGCTGGTTGCCGTACGCGTATCGGCCCCAGTGGTCGATCGAACTGAAGACCGTGTCGGGGTCGTAGGCTTCCATGAACGCGCACGGACCGTAGTCGATCGTCTCGCCGGAGATCGTGGTGTTGTCGGTGTTCATCACCCCATGGACGAATCCGATCAACATCCATCGCGCGACCAGGCAGGCCTGGACACCGACCACCGCTTCGAACAGCGCGCGGTAAGGATGTTCGGCGTCGGCCGCGGCGGGATAGTGGCGGGCGATCGCGTGGTCGGCGAGGCGCCGCAGCAAGTCGGCGTCGCGGGTCAAAGCGGCGTATTGGAAGCTGCCGACGCGGAGGTGACTATTGGCGACGCGGACGAGCACGGCGCCCGGCAGCAGTGTCTCGCGCTGTACCGTCCGCCCGGTGGCGACCACGGCCAGGGAGCGCGTCGTCGGGACGCCCAGCGCATGCATTGCTTCACTGATCACGTACTCGCGCAGCATCGGGCCCACCGCCGCGAGGCCGTCGCCGCCGCGGGCGAACGGCGTCGGGCCCGAACCTTTGAGGTGGATGTCGCGAATCCGTCCAAGCTCGTCGGACAGCTCACCCAGCAGCAACGCGCGTCCGTCGCCCAGCCGGGGCGCAAGGCCGCCGAATTGGTGCCCGGCGTAGGCCTGGGCCACCGGGACCGCGCCAGACGGCAGCAGGTTGCCAACGAGAAATCGCCGGCCGTCGGGGCTGGCCAGCCAAGACGCATCGAGGCCGAGTCCGGTGGCCAGCGACTCATTGAGGACGAGCAGCTGCGGGTCCGGGCTGGTCTCAGACTGCCAGCGGACACCCATCTCGGGCAGCTCGCGGGCGAAGCGGTCTTGCAGGGGGACGCGGATCTCCGATGCAACACTCACGTCGTCCAGAGTACGAGCATTGAGTTAGCCGATGACTTGGCGGAGCGCATCGCGAGCGCGGTCGAGCATCGACGCGAATGGTCCGATCGCGAAATTCAACTTCGCCGATTCCACACCGGGGTGCGGGTGCGTCGGGGCGATCGCCTGGGCCGCCTTGACTGCTGTGGTCATCCGCTTGAGGTCGTCTGCCTCAAGAACCTTTTCCAGATAAGGGAATTCGTGGTTCTCCTCGTTTGCCGCATGATCGAGAACTGCCTCTCGCAGCTTGGTGAGCTCGTCGATGAACTTTTGCGAAGTGATGTCCAGCTTTTCGATTTGCGATAGCAACTCTTTGGCTTCGTGCTCCTCTTCGAGCCGGGCGTCGACGACGGCGTCGCCGGCATCGGCCTCGCGCCGGACCCGGGGGTGTACCACCATTTCCTCGGCGGTCTCATGGACGGCCAGCAATTGACGCAAAGCCGCGAAGGGCTTCTCACGTGCTTGGGGGTCAGACGCGAGCAGCACCTCATCGAACATGTCCTCGATCAGATTGTGCTGCGCTTTGAGAAATGCGACCACTTCGTCGGGGGATTCGATGATCATCTCGGTCACGGGTACCTCCGGAAATCAGGGCGATAGAAAACTGTCGGCGCCGGGCTGGGCGCCGTCCGTTAACGCTTACCCGGGTGAGCTCTACGTAAACGCCCGTGCGCTGATCAGCAGCCGTTTCTGTAATAGCTACGCTGGCGCAATGAGCGCCAAACGCGGCGAGGCCGTGACCCTGGTCACGCGACTCGCATTGTGGAGGGTAGCCACGCGCAGGTCCTGGTGGAGTTGCTCAAAGACCTATGAAACTCGGCGTGAGACCATCGTGCGATGCAGCTCGGATTGCACGCATTGGGGATCGGGGCCGGTGCAGACCGGGCGGTAATCGATGCCGTCGCCTCCTGCGCGGACGAATGCGGTTTCGCCACGCTCTGGGCGGGCGAGCACGTTGTCATGGTGGACCGATCCGCCTCGCCCTACCCATACTCCGATGACGGTGTCATTGCCGTTCCGGCACAAGCGGATTGGCTCGACCCGATGATCGCGCTGGCGTTCGCCGCGGCCGCATCGTCGCGGATCACGATCGCGACAGGCGTCTTACTGCTGCCCGAGCACAATCCGGTGGTAGTGGCCAAGCAGGCCGCGAGCCTGGATCGGTTGAGCGGCGGGCGGTTGACTCTCGGTGTGGGGATCGGGTGGTCCAAAGAGGAATTCGCCGCTCTCGGAGTGCCTTTCGAGCATCGAGCGGCCCGCACGGCCGAATACGTTGCCGCGATGCGCGCGTTGTGGCGCGACGACGTGTCCTCGTTCGACGGGAACTTCGTCGGCTTCGACTCGATCCGGGTGAATCCCAAACCTGTTCGTGATCGCAGTATCCCAATTATGTTGGGAGGCAACAGCGACCCGGCACTACGGCGGATCGCGAGCTGGGGCGACGGCTGGTACGGATTCAACCTCGACGATGTGGCGGCGGTGCGCGAGTGCGTCGACAAGCTGAATCGATTGTGCGCCGAGGCGGGTCGCGACCGTGCCGAGCTGCGGCTGGCGGTGGCGCTGCGCAGTCCGCGCGACAGCGACGTCGACGCCCTGGCTGAATTGGGCGTCGACGAACTGGTGCTGGTGGCGACCCCGCCCGAGCGCGCGGACGCGGTCGCCGGCTGGGTTGCCGCGCTTGCCGATCGGTGGATCAAAAATCGCAGCTAGACCTGCGGCGATGGGGGTAGGCTGCGCGGAAGACATGACAGAAGTGATCCTGCCCCGCCAGCTGACCGACATCAGCGCTGAGGTCCGCAATGTCGCGCCGCCGCCGATGCCGCAACTGCCGGAGCCATACGGCTTGCGCCTCGTCGATGCGGATGCCGACGCCGAGATGATCTCGGAGTGGATGAACCGACCGCATCTGGCCGAATCGTGGGAGTATCCCTGGCCGACCGAGCGCTGGCGTCGTTACCTGCGTGCGCAACTCGAGAGCAGTTTCTCTCGCCCCATGCTGGCCAGCCTGGATGGGGTCGACCGTGGGTACCTCGAACTTTACAGGGCAGCAAAGGATTCCATTGCGGCCAGATACGAGTACGACCCCCACGATTTGGGCCTACACGTCGCGGTGGCCGATTTGGATCACATAAGTCAGGGGCATGTCAGCTACTTGCTGCCGCACTTGTTGGTCAGCATCTTCAACCTTGAACCACAATGTCGCCGAGTCATGTTCGATCCCGACCACCGCAACGCCCCGGCGCGCAAGTTCTGTGAGCGAGGCGGCTGCGTTTTTCTCGGCGAGCACGATATGTCCAGCCGGCGGATGGCGCTGTACGTTTTGCCCCGCACGCCCGACGACGTGCCCCGGGCCCGCGAGAGCTGAGCTGTCTCTGCGAAAGTGAGTAGCCATGTGGGCTCGGCTTGTGGTGGCGCCATGGTGGGTGCTGTGGCTGGTGAATGCGGCGACGTTCACGATCACGCTGTCGGTGATCTGTGGGCTGGGGCTGCCCGGAATTGTGGCATCCGGCTGGGCCTGGCTGTTGTTGTCGGTGCTGGTGTTCAGCGTGATCGTGACCGCGCTACTGACGCGTGCCGGGCGGCCAATTCAGCAAAGCTACGCGCGGACCGTGACCGGGCTGGACCTCGCGCAACGATCGCAAGCCGTCAAGGCGCTGCGTCGCGGTGAGGTTCCAACGGACCCGGCCGTTTTGGCGGCCGCCGTCCGCATCGGTGACCTTTCGATGGCTTACCAGCGTCGGGTGCCGGTGTGGCAGCGCAGGGTGGCATGGATCGTCCCCGTCCTATGGGTGGTCGCCGCGGTGCTGGAATTCGTCGGCAACGACGCACGGGCCGGGCTCACCTGGAGCGCGTTGGCGCTGCTGGTGGCGGCTCGAATGGCCCGGGCGATGCACAAAGCACGCCAGTTGCCAGGACGCCTCGCGCTCCTGCACTCGGCGGCCGACTCCAGCCCGCAAGCACTCTCGGTGCTTGCCGAGGCGCACGACTCCGCCGCGCCGCCGCCCAACCGGCGGTTTCGGCTGCTTTTTGCCGTCGTTGTCATCATCGCGGTCGCCGGAGCCGTTTTCGCGGTGCACCGGCAGGGCCAGCCCAGCCGGGACTGCCGGACCGCCGACGCGGTCGTGGGGTTCATTCACGAGCACCCCGGCATGCTCGATGCGTCGTTGATCACGCCCGGCGGCCCCGGCCTCGACAAATACCAGGACTGGTCGGATCGGCTCGTCGCGTACTCGCAGCAGGTGTCAGCGCCCGATCTCGCACCGCATCTGCAGCGCATCGCGAAGATCTCCACCGATGCGGTGGCGGTGGTGACCGACGCGCGACGCGACTCGTTCGCGTCCCAGTCCACCGACGAAATGCTCGCTCGCCAAGCTACCTACCACGGCCTCGTCAGCCAGCTGATCGATGAGGACAAAGCCCTCATCCCGCCGTGTCATCCGCACCGCTAAGAAGCTGTCCGTCAACAGGTTTCGCGTCAGTAATCGTGCCGCGCCAACGAGATGTCGCCTAACCGTTGCGTCTCGTCGAGTGACAGCACTGCCGGAACCATTTCGCTGGTGACCAGCCCGTGGCGGTCGGTCAGCTCGTCGACGATATCGAAACTGCGCGCGATCGATTCCGGGGTGTCGACGACGATGGTCGTCACCGGCACCCGTCGTGCGACCTGAAACAGCTTGTCCCCGTGTGGTTTATGGTCACCGTGAAATCCCCACATTCCGCGCAGCACCGTCGCCCCACGCGCCGTTCCCGACCGCATCAGGCGGTGCACGAGGGCACGATGGATCGGCAGCGCGTCGTACCGGGTGGCTTCGGCGGTGTACACCATCAGCTTTTGCCACAGGGTGCGTCCCTGGTCGTCCGTCATCGGCAGCTGCTGTGGGCGGGCGAACATCTCACCGTCGCGTTTGCACAAGCGCACCCGTTCGACCGTCAATAGCGGCTCGGCCAGCACATCGGCCAATTCCGTTGCGGCAGCGCAAACCTGCTCAGTCGACCCGATGCCGATGATCATCATCGGGACATTGACATTGCGGCCGAAGAAGTGCGCCCGGCGGCGTTGTCCGTGCACGGTGCCATCGACGCCGAGAAGCGCTATGGCACCCGCGAATCCGTGCCGATACATCAGTTCGCAGACCGCGTAGTAGGCCGCCCTGCCGGCGACGCGCTCTTGCCTGCCGACATAGACCGTCAGTTTCGCGGCATCTCCGTTGTGCGTATCGAAGTCGCCGAGCGCGTCGGTGCCCCGTTGCCGGGTGACCAGTCGCGCCCGCTCCAGCGTCAGCAGCCCGCGCCCGGTCAGCGTGGCGACTTCGTCGACCAGGGAGCGGATCTTCGGCTCGACGTCGACCGCGGCGATCGCGATCGCGGGATCCTCGGACAGGCTCAACGACACGTCGCTGCGCAGCTCATGGCTCGCCCCGAAACTGGCGATGCCGCGCAGCATCACGCTGGTCGCAACATCGTTGGCCCCGAACAGATCGAACATCGCGTCGGCCAGGAAGCGCTTCTCGTCGCCGACGGCGCGCTGGCGTTCGCCGAAGTACGCGGTCAACTTCAGGCAGGGCTGATTCATAGCTGCTCCGCCAACCATTGTCCGAGTAATGCCGCGCTGATGCCGAGCACGACGCTGACCACGATGTTGGCGATCGCCGCCCACATCCGGCGCTCCTCGCCGAGTCGCTGAGTCTCCAGCATCCAGGTGGAAAAGGTGGTGTAGGCGCCAACAAAGGCCGTGCCGGTGAGCAATGCCGCGTCCTTGCTCAACGCCAGGCCGCCGAGAAACCCGAGCAGCGCGGCGCCGCTGATGTTCACCGCCAGCGTGCCAACCGGAAACGGCCGTGCCACCCGGCGGGTGACCGTGCGGTCCACCAGGAAGCGAGACACCGAACCGATGCCGCCGATCAGCGCGACCCCGGCCCAGACCAAGAACGTCGTCACGAGCGCACCCGCACCCGGCGCACCAAAGCGGTCGCCAGGTGTGCGGCCAGCAACCCGAGCACGATGCTGGTGACGGTGTAGGCCAGCGCCAGCAGCCAGTGGCCGTGTTCGAGCATCTTCAGCGTCTCGACTTGCATGGTCGAAAAAGTCGTTAAGCCGCCGCACAATCCGGTGCCGAGCAGCGGTCGTCGATAACTCGACAGCGGCAATCGTTCCAGCAGGCGGGTGGTGAAGTAGCCCACCAGGAAGGCACCCAGGATGTTGACGGCGAACGTCGGCCATGGCCACGTAGCCGGGTTGGGTTGGGCGAACGTGCTCAGGGCCGCGCGGGCTACCGAGCCCACCGCTCCGCCGGCAAAAACCGCGCCCAACTCGCGATAGTCAGGTCGTGCCACCGGTTGGTTCCCTTTCGTTTGCCAATGCGCTACGCAGCGTAGAGCGACGTGCGCGTCGGACACGGGCACAATCTGTAGACATGGCCAACCCGCGAGCCGGTCAGCCGGCCCAGCCCGAAGACCTCGTCGACCTATCTCATTTAGTCACGGCGTACTACACCATCCAACCCGACCCCGACGACGTGGCGCAGCAGGTGGCCTTTGGTACGTCCGGTCACCGCGGCTCGGCCCTGGGTGGCGCGTTCAACGAAGCCCACATCGTGGCGATCACCCAGGCGATCGTCGAGTACCGGGCCGCGCACGGCACCACCGGCCCATTGTTCATCGGCCGCGACACCCACGGCCTCTCCGAGCCGGCGTGGGTGTCGGCGCTCGAGGTGCTGGCCGCCAACGACGTGGTCGCCATGATCGACTCGGCCGACCGCTACACGCCGACTCCGGCGGTCAGCCACGCCATCCTCAGCTACAACCGCGGCCGCACCGATGCGCTGGCCGACGGGATCGTTGTGACGCCGTCGCACAACCCGCCGTACGACGGCGGTTTCAAGTACAACCCACCCAACGGCGGCCCGGCGGATACCGATGCGACGAACGCAATTGCCAAGCGCGCCAACGAGATTCTTCGTAGCGGCGAGGGAGTCAAGCGGGTACCGCTAGCAGGCGCGCTGCAGAGCACCCAACGCCACGACTATATGGACGCCTACGTCGCCGACCTGCCGAACGTGGTCGATCTCAACGTTATTCGTAAGGCGGGCATACGGATTGGGGCCGACCCGCTGGGCGGGGCCAGCGTGGACTACTGGGCCGCCATCGCCGAACGGCACAATCTCGACCTGACCGTGGTCAATCCGCTCGTCGACGCGACGTGGCGGTTCATGACGCTCGACCACGACGGCAAGATCCGGATGGATTGCAGCTCGCCGAATGCGATGGCCGGGCTGATCGCCAACCGGGACCGCTTCCAGATCGCCACCGGCAATGACGCCGACTCGGACCGCCACGGCATCGTCACTCCCGACGCGGGGCTGATGAACCCCAACCACTATCTGGCCGCGGCCATCGACTACCTCTACACCCATCGGCCGTCCTGGCCGGCGGGCATCGCGGTCGGCAAGACCGCGGTCAGCTCGTCGATCATCGACCGGGTGGTCGCGGGCATCGAGCGCAAACTTGTCGAAGTGCCGGTCGGATTCAAGTGGTTCGTCGACGGCCTGATCGGCGGGACCATCGGCTTCGGCGGCGAGGAATCGGCCGGGGCGTCATTCCTGCGGCGCGACGGATCGGTGTGGACCACCGACAAGGACGGCATCATCCTGGCGCTGTTGGCTTCCGAGATCTTGGCCGTCACCGGATCCACGCCTTCGCAGCGATATCAGGCGCTGGCCGACAAGTACGGCACGCCGTTCTACGCCCGGGTCGACGAACCGGCCAACCGCGAGCAGAAGGCCCGGCTGGCCAAGCTTTCGGCTGACGAGGTGACCGCGACGGAGTTGGCGGGGGAGCCGATCACCGCCAAGCTGACCGCCGCCCCCGGAAATGGCGCCGCACTCGGCGGGCTGAAGGTGACGACGGCCAATGCGTGGTTTGCTGCACGCCCTTCAGGCACCGAAGACGTCTACAAGATCTACGCCGAATCCTTCAACGGCCCCGAGCATTTGGCCGAGGTGCAGGAAACTGCGCGAGAGGTAGTTAATAAAGTCATCGGGTGACCTTTACCCTCTGTCGTGCCCGCCCGGGGGGGCGCGGGTCCCGTTCAGCTCGTTTGCCGCGCGAAGTTTGGATTCTGAGCTGGGCGAATATCATGATCGCGCTGGGTTATGGCGTTGTCTCACCGGCGCTGCCGACCTTTGCACGAACCTTTGGGGTGAGCATCAAGGCGGTGACTTTCCTGATCACCGCCTTTTCGTTGGCCCGATTGTGTTTCGCGCCGGTAAGCGGGTTACTGGCACAGCGGTTGGGTGAGCGACGCATCTATATCGTTGGTTTGCTGATCGTGGCCTTGTCCACCGCCGCGTGTGCGTTTTCCCAGACTTACGGGCAGCTGCTGCTTTTCCGTGTTCTCAGCGGCCTCGGGTCGACAATGTTTTATGTCTCGGCGCTGGGGCTGATGATCCACATCAGCCCGGCCGACGCGCGCGGACGCATCGCGGGCGTGTTCACCACCTCATTCATGATCGGTGCCGTCGCTGGCCCCGCGGTCGGCGGCCTGGCGGCGGGCTGGGGGCTGACCGCTCCGTTTGTCGTCTACGGCGCCGCCCTGCTGGGTGTGGCGGTGGTGCTGTTCTACAGCCTGCGCAATTCGGAGCTGGCCGCGCCGCCGCCGCCGACGCGATCGACGGTGACGATGCGAGAGGCGCTGCGGGTTCGTGCGTACCGGTCGGCGCTGCTGTCCAATTTCGCGACGGGCTGGTCTGCGTTCGGGCTGCGCATCGCGCTGGTCCCGCTGTTCGTCTCCGACGTGATGCACCGCAGCGTCGGCGTCATCGGCGCGGTGCTCGCGGCGTTCGCCGCCGGTAACGCCCTGGCCGTCGTCCCCAGCGGCTACCTGTCCGACCGAATGGGCCGGCGCATGTTGTTGATCGTCGGCCTGACGGCATCCGGCGCGGCGACGGTCTGGCTGGGTTTCGCGTCTTCGTTGCCGGTATTTCTGATCGTCGCGGGCGTGTCCGGAGCGACGACGGGCATCTTCATGTCGCCGCTACAGGCCGCGGTCGCCGACATCCTGGGCAGCGAGGCCCGCGCGGGCCTTCCGGTGGCAGCGATTCAGATGGTGACGGATCTGGGCGCGATCGTTGGGTCCATGGCGGTCGGTTGGGTGGCTGAGCAGCTGAACTTCGGCTGGGGCTTCACCATCAGCGGGATTGTGCTGCTGATCGCGGCGGTCGGCTGGGTGGTGGCGCCCGAAACGCGGCCGGTGCTGGATCTCTTGCCGGCTGAGCCCGAGCTCGATGCTGCCTGACCAGCAACTTTGATGGACAGTGGCCAGTGGTGTAGCTTCGATTGGCACGACTTGGGGCTATGGCGCAGTTGGTAGCGCACCACACTGGCAGTGTGGGGGTCAGGGGTTCGAATCCCCTTAGCTCCACCGGTATAACTGCAGTTCAAAGCATCAAAAGTGCCTCGCACGAGGTTCACGTCAAGATTCCCGTCAAGATTCGGCGTAGCATGCGCTGCTATGGCGTCAATTCGGGAGCGGGATCGCAAGGACGGATCTCGTTACTGGGCAGTGCTTTACACACTCAACGGCAAGCAGACATCCAGCAGCTTCAACGACCAGGGGGAAGCGCTGGACTTCCAGAACTTGGCCAACCGGCTTGGCCCGGCCAAGGCCATCGAGGTCTGGCGCACCAGGCAGCAGACCGACGGCGGTCATACGGTGGGCAGCTGGTGCAGCCACTACATAGAGCACCTCACTGGCGTGAACCAGGCGACTCGAACCAAGTACCGCGCCTATGTCACCAACGACATCGCACCGTCCGCCATCGGGCCGCTGCCGCTGTCGACATTGGGCAATCATGACGTCGCCGCCTGGCTCAACGCCCTCACGGGGTCGGCCAAAACGGCTGCGAACAAGCACGGTTTCCTCGCCGGTGCCCTCAATGCCGCGATGCGGGCCAGGCACATCACAGCCAATCCTTGCGACGGCAACCGCCTTCGCCGCGACGAGCCCACTGAGATGGTCTTCCTGACCCAACATGAGTTTGGGCTGCTGCTGTCATCGGTGACGGAGCCCTGGCAGCCCTTGGTGGAGTTCTTGGTTGCCAGCGGTGCTCGGTGGGGCGAAGCGTCAGCTTTGAAGCCCACCGACATCAACGTGGCTGAGGGCACCGTCGACATCAAGCGTGCCTGGCGCTACGTCTCAGGCGAGGGCTATCAGCTCGGACCGACCAAGACCAGACGGAGCACCAGGACTATTGACGTGTCCACGTCCACCTTGTCCAAGCTGGATCTGTCGGGGGAGTGGGTCTTCACCAATAGCGGTCGGGGCGGACGCGGGGCCGATGGCCCGGTGCGAGCCCACAACTTCAATCCCAACGTCTGGGTGCCTGCCGTGGGTCGGGCCAGAGACGGCGGCCTGATCAAGAGGCCGAGGGTGCACGACTTAAGGCACACCAACGCCAGCTGGCTCATCCAGGCCAGTGTCCCGCTCCCGGTGATTCAGCGGCACCTCGGCCACGAAAGCATCCAGACGACGGTAGATAGGTACGGGCACCTGGATCGTCGGTCATCTCGCGTGATCGCCGAGGTGGTCGGCAAGGCTCTCAAGCCGAAGGAAGCTCAAGCGGCTGTGAAAAGGCCTCTTATCAACTAACTCTCACCGCTCACCTTGGCAACGAACATGTTTGGTACCGAAGCCAGCTTAGACGACACCTACGGGCTAGTACTGGTAATGTAAATGACGCACTGGAGCACTACGTGGACCGAAGACCTTGCGCTCCACCCGCCAGTGCCCGCTAACGCACGCGCCGCGCGACACGAGACAACTCGCGCCTCTAGTTCACACTTGATGTGCTGGAAGGTGCGCCGTGTCTACGGATTCCGATTCCCCTCTTGTCTTCTACCTCCCAATAGCGGCTCCAATGCTGGGCGTCACCGAGAAGTGGCTCGGAACGCAGCTGCGATCCGGTCGTTTTCGTGCCCGCAAGATCGGGCGACGCTGGGCTTTCACTCAGAGTGACCTCAACGAAATCATTAGGCAGTGTGCTGTAGGGCCTCCCGAGCCTGCGCCCTCCCCTGATTCCGTCAATCCTGCAGTCCGCCGAGTCACTTCGATGACCCCGACGACGGCCCGACGGATGTGCCGGGGTGATCAGTCATGAACGTCCTTAGCGGTCAATGCTGCCTCAGCTACGAGAGCGCGGACCCAGTGCTTCCGGAAGTGGGGCGCTCCACAGGTGTCCTCCACAGTCTGCCCTTCGACTACTACTCCGGGCCGCAGTTTCCCGAAGCAGACGATTCAGTGGACGTTGAGCTGTGCGAGATGGATTGGTGGATTCGATGATGCACCGGGTGCGCCTCACGGGGCGGATGACCGATGCGAACTTCAGGCCGAGCACCACCCTGTCGGAGTGCGCCACGGGCGGCTTCGCTCTTCGGTGGCAATGCACCTGTGCCGGATGTCTGGGCCAGATTCACAAGGGTGATCGGGCGCATTACGTTGACAACGTAATCTGCCACATCGGCTGCAGGCCTGCCTCGCGATTCCGGGCGGAGGCCAAAACCAAGCAACCTCAGGCATTTACGCAAAGCGGCAAGCGCGAGCCGTCGCTGTGCGCCCAGTGTTTCACCTACCACGCGGGGGAGTGCCTGTGATGCTGCCCGAATAAAGAGCAAGGCCCCCGCGTCAACGGAGGCCCCGGACTGAGTGCTATTTCCCACTTCCCTCACGAAGTGAGACCCACAGAAGATCAACCCATACTCAACCAACCATGAAAGGTTAATGCCAATGATAACAACCAAATCCGACAACTGCACGATTCCACCGTGGGTGCAAGATGTCATCGCTAACGGCATTGAGATGTCCGACGACCGCCGTCCCCTATTCAACGTGACTGTGGCAGTGATGATGTCCCTTGTCGCACGGGGCTGGACTGAGAACGACATCCGCAACCTGCTGCAGGATGGGGTCAAAGACGGCAAGCCGAAGCCCTCCACCGGGCTCTGGAAACAGATCACCAAACGGCGTGGCCGCAAGATCTCCTTCCACACCTACGACCAGTTCCTCAGCAGAGCCTGGGGCTGGGCGCAGGACAATGTCGCCAAGGGTAAGTCCCCGAACCCCAAGCGGGAGTCAGACATCCTGGGTTTAGCCAAGGACTGGGAGCAAGCCACCGGCGGGTTGTGGGAACTGACCGGCACCGAACTCAAGGTACTTAACTACGTGATCAGCGCGACCAAGAGCCGTCGCTTCCTCTATGTCACCTGCCCGGTGCGTGGTGTTGCCGATCACTGTGGCATTTCAGTGAAGGGAGCTTGGGAAGCCCTAACCTCCCTGCGTAAGAAGGAGTTCGTCGTATGCCGAAGCAGAGGGCAATGGAAAGGCAAGTGGAAGGGTAAAACAAACGACAACGGTGCTAAAGCGGCCATCTACCGTCTGTCGGACGTAGGGCACTTTATCAAACCTGCTCTGGGAGCTTTGACGCTATCACACCAAAACACTTGTGACCAGCCCACTTCCAATCCAATAACACCCCTAATTAGACATACAAGTCCTGCTCTGGGAGCAGGTATGTCCAAGAAGAACCCTTATCAGCCAACAGGTTTCAGTAAAGACGGTCCACCAGGATCGATCCTATGACCACACGGTCGGGTAGACTGACGACTAGATCAGCATCACTACTAGCAGCCATCCACTCGGGCTTAGCTCAATAGATGTCTCTGGCATGTGCGATAATGTAAGAGCGACAATTGAATCGGCGGGCCATGCATCTTATCGGTAGTTGCGACGAGCGTGTGTAGGTGTTGGTGCTGGCGGTTCTTGCGCCCACCGGCACGTAGGTAGCTGCCAAGGTGATGGCACAGCAGTGGATCGTTACGCGCTGGCCAAGTCAAGTGAGGAGCCTCGGATGTCTTGCCATGGCGTGAAAGTCGCCGCTAGGCGCGGACGGATGACCGGCTGGGATCTCAGGGCTCTGCCTATAGAGATTTTGAAATCACCTGAACCAAAGCTCAATTCCGAATCGACGGTGGATGTGACATCAGCAGGCACATTCGCGTAGTCATCGGTTGTGGTGACGCTGAGCCCCGCGAAAGCCTCCATGAAATCTGCAGTGATGCCGCCAAGAAGGCCTGTAGTACGGCTGTAGCGAATTGTCAAACAACAGTGATTTGTCCGGGCTTGCCCGCTCCGGTAGCAGGGGAGCTTGCCCACAGCGTCGCAATCACACGACCATGTGATGTGTCAGTTGCGGCTGCTAGGGTGCGCGGCATCGAGGGATCGTAGGGGAGTGTCGGATTGAACGAGCGACAGAGCTACCCAGAATGGCGACAGTCATGGCCAGACCTAATTGTTCGAACCCAGACGGACGCTGCTGTTGACCGTCTGCAGCGGTATTACGAGGTCGACGATAAGGGTCGACCACGCTTCACGGGATCGCGCTTCGAGGAGATGGCGGCACTCAACACTGATCCGAACACCTTGGGGCCAGCCGATTTCCTAGCGGTCAGCATGCTCAGCGTCAACGTTTCGGCAGAGGCGGCGATAAGGTTACTTGGCCGCGATGCCGCGCTCATTAGTGAGCTGCTCGGTCAGCTCCCCGTCGATGTCGACATTGTCGATGTCGACCCGCACGTACTTCGCGGCGATTCGCCAGCTGGACGCCTTTGGGATGTCTTGAGGCAAGCTCGCGACGGCCTCGGCCCTACGACCACGAGCAAGCTGTTGGCGGCCAAGCGACCCCGGCTACTGCCAATCTGGGACAGCTTTGTCGCCGAAGCTACCGGGCTCGGAACCGTTGGCAGCTGGTGGAAATTTCAATACGTCCTCAACGACGATGCTCGGTCGGTGTGGAACTGGCTAGGTCAACTACGCGCACTTGCGTCCAATGTGCCGGATTCAATCCCGGAACTACGCATCCTCGATGTTCTGCTCTGGATGTCGGTCGAGGATGGCTAAAGACCATCTCGGGAGCTTGGTTCGTCGGGTAGAGACAACAACACGGGCGAGCAATTGTCCTGCGCCGAGACTTAGGGAACGACTGTGCGCGACCTGCGCGAGTGGATACCTCAGTGTTGCTCTGTTGGTGGTGAAGGCAATCCGCTGACGAGTTCTCCGGCATCGATGTCGAGCCCGTCAGCAATCTTGATAATGGTCTCTAACCGTAGGCTGCGCTGGCCGCGCTCGACCTTGCCCAGCTGTGTCCAGTGAATGCCGCAACGCACAGCGGCTGCTTCCTGGCTGAGTTCAAGCGCCAGCCGACGGTCACGGACCCGTTCACCGAAGGCGCGGGTGGTCTCGTTAAGCGGTGGCTTTGGTCGGTCGTCTGGCACGAGGGCAACCACATACGGCCCACGTGGAATCGACCAGAGTGCAGTGTACGCATGCACATTGACCCCATGTGTAAGCGGCCTTAGACTTACTCGGCTAATGACAGCTGGCAAAGCCGTCACCGAAGTTGGCCTGCCACGCACCGAGCGTCGGAGGGTGTGTATGGCGACAATCAAGACCCTCGCCCCGATAGTCCTATTGGGCGGAGTTCTAACCTCAGTTGCCTGCGCGACTGCACGGGCCGATTACACCGCAGCTGAGCAAACCTACTTGTCTATGCTGCGCGATCCGAGCAGCGGCGGCGATAAATTCAGCGCCACAGACGCCATCCCTGCTAGCACTCTTAGTGACTCTGCTGCCGTGTCTCGGGGCTACCAGGCTTGTCGTGAGGCAAAGGCGCGGATCGCTCCGCTACAGCAGACATTCGAAAACCAGGGCGGAACACCAGCGAACTCTTACAGGCAAGCGGAAATCGCTGTAGTCATGGATTACAACTTGTCGCCAATACCTGGTCTGACTGGCCATCAATCCGAGTGGCTGGTTGTCGTCGCACTCGCCCATATTCCGTGCTGAGGACTCAGGTATGACACCTTCCGTCCCTACGTCAGGTATCTGATCTCGAAGGGAGAACACTTTGCGACTCGGGCAATTACAAACCACTGTTGCCGTACTCGCTATTTGGTGGGTCGCTGCTGCGACGATGGCATCCTCTGCGGTCGCAACTCCTGCCCACATCCAACCGCCGTTGGGGCCACAGGCGGGTCAGTCGTGCAGTGACCCGCTCCGGTTGGCGTACGACTCCTCGGGCCAAGCGGTGGTTTGCACCCGTGCTGGTACCTGGGTCCCGTCCGTGATGCCTTCAACGGTCCATCTACTGGGCTCACCGTGCTCTCCCTTCGATCCGGTGGCCAAAACGCCTGATGACCACCTGATCGGGTGTCAATCGGGGCTGTGGACGCTGTACCACCCATGACGAAAGTCATCCGAGGAAGACCAGTACCGATACCTAAGGGACGGAACATCATCCGGTCAGTAAAGCTTCTACTTCGATCCAGCCACATGTAAGCGGTGAAGACAGCAATGTTTCAGAGGCTAAGGGCTAAGAGGCCAATGGCAGCATCTGCTGTGCTGCTTGAAGATTCGGGCTTGGCGTAGTGGCAGAAGACGAGTCAATTACCTCCGGTGGTTCGCTTGGTTTACGAGCGGGTTCGCGGTTCGGTAACTACCGCCTGAAGCGGTTGCTGGGCAAGGGTGGGTTCGGCCACGTGTGGGAGGCCGAAGACACGGTGATGGACCGTGTAGTAGCGCTGAAGCTGCTTCGGTCCGAGTATTCGGAGAACGAGACATTCCGACTACGGCTGTTCAGGGAGGCGCGTGCTGCTGGCCGCTTGCATGAGCCGCATGTGGTGCCCATCCACCAGTGCGGCGAGATCGACGGCCAGATCTACATCGACATGCGACTCGTCGACGGCACCGATCTGGAAAGTGTGCTTGCGCGGGAGGGGCCGCTGCCCCCGGCGCGGGCGGTGGCAGTCGTGCGCCAGATCGCTGCCGCGCTGGATGCGGCCCACGACGCAGGGTTAATTCACCGGGATGTCAAGCCTGCCAATATCTTGCTGGCGTACGACGATTTCGCATGCTTGCTCGACTTTGGGCTGGCTAACGCGGTCTCTGACGCGAAGCTCACCACAACTGGTTTCACCATCGGGACCTTCGCCTACATGGCTCCGGAGCGGCTCAGCGCCGACGCTGAAGTAGACCACCGCGTCGACGTGTATGCGTTGGCTTGTGTGCTCTATGAATGCCTGACCGGGTCCCGCCCGTATTTGGGTGACATGCCCGCATTGGTCACGGCGCACCTGACAGCGCCCATTCCGCATGCCAGCCAACAACACCCAGGCATACCTGCGGCCCTCGACGACATCATCGCCCGTGGCATGGCTAAAACTGCCGCCGACCGCTACGGGAGTGCAGGGGAATTCGCCCGTGCTGCCCAGTTCGCGCTCAAGACGAAGGACCAAATTCAGGCTGACGCGATTGCTGCGAGCGCACAGGCTCCCACTCTGTCAGCCGCCGAGCTGATGACAAGCGCGCGCGGGACGGATCTACCAACCGAGCATGCAAGAGTTCAGCCAACATCAGATCCCAAGGGTGCACCACCGACTATGCCGGGCACCGTTCAGTCGAACCACGATCCTGACCACGGAGGTCGCATCCATCCGGACCGGCGCAGCCCCTGGCCGGGATTGATGATTGCGGCCCTGCTGGCGGTAGTAGGTCTCGCCATAGCCGTTACCGTCTTTGCCATCGTGCGCCCTAGGGCCGCGCCTCTTGTGGTGGAAAGCGCGTTGGGTGGGCTACTGCTGAGCCCGGGCGAAGTCGATAATTCGATGGGTATTACCGGAATGACGCCTCGTGGGGGCCGTGGTGTGCTGCCCGAGTCAACCGTGTCCGCAACGACCCCATCGGGGTGTCGCGCGCCGATCACCGAGGAGGCGCATGCCTACTCAGGCAGCGGATCGACCGCTAGCTTGCACGAACAGCTTTGGAACGCGAAGCCCAATTCGCCACCGACGCATATCGTGAGTCAGGCTGTGGTGCTGTTTCCTTCGGCGCAGACGGCGACCGATTTCCTTAATGCTTCGGTATCAGAGTGGTCGGCCTGCGCCAACAAGACCATTTCCACCACTTACGCCAACGGTAAGAGTTCGAGCGCGACGACCGGGCCGGTGTCCAGCGCCAGCAGCATCCTGAGCGTCACACTGAGAGAGGACGATGTGACAGGGCAGCACGCTTTGACCAGCTCTAACAACGTGATCGTCGATGTCACAGTGGGCAATGTGTTGGCAAGCGGCCTGGGAGGCGTAGACGAAGCAGTCCGCATCGCGGGCAGAATCGCCGCCAAAGTTCCCCATTAGCTTCGCGCCGTCCAGCACCAGGACTAGACCAGATATCGGGTGACTACCGGCTCAACCGCAGTCGCCATAAAATTGGCGAATGGGGACGAACGAACTCAAGGTGCCGTCTGACCAGCTCCTACAGGCAGCCGCGCAATGGCGGGGCTTGTGCGCCGGGCTGGCCACCACGGCACCGTCGCCGGGGCAGCCGTTTCAGCCGACCACGGCAGCGGTCGGCACTATCGATGCGGGAATCGGGATGGGGTCGGCAGCGTGCGCGGTCCGTATCCAAGACACAGCTGCCAAGGTCACATCGGCCGCTGCTGGCTACGTAAACCAAGATGTCAGCGGGCAGGGCCAACTCGCCGCTGTCGCACCGCCGGTAGTGATGGTGTGACGATGGTGCCGACACTTTCGCAGCTGCAGGGGTGGGACACCGACCATTTGATCAGCGCCGCTGCCTATTGGACGAACACAGCCGACCGCTGGGAAGACACATTCACCCAGGTGCGGAACCAGTCCAACACCATTGGGTGGGAAGGCCAAGGTGGCGAGGCGTTGCGCACCCGAGCCGGGGGCGACCTGGCCGCAGTTAGCACCAAAGCCGATCTGCTGCGGAACGCGGCCCAGATCGCGCGGACCGGGGCTAGCAACATCAGCGCAGCACAGCGACGAGCCCTCTATGCCGTCGAAGACGCAGAGAACGAAGGCTTTCAGGTTGGTGAGGACTTGTCCGTCACCGACACCCGCACGAGTCGAACAGTTGCGGAGCAGGCCGCTCGTCAAGCCCAAGCGCAAGCGTTCGCAGGTGATATCAACCAGCGTGCGGCGCAGCTACTCGGCTTGGAGACCGACGTTTCTGGACAGCTCACCTCAGCGGTCGGCGATGTCGGCAGCATGGACTTCGCGGGAGCATCCAGTGGCGCGGGCGGTCAAGTCAGCTTGGGGTCACCGGATGACCGGATCCTCAACGGCCCCAACCCGAGTGGGCCTCACATTCGATTGGTTGACGCGAACCAACCGGCTGACCCACCATCGCCTACGCCGCAAATTGGCCCATTTCCGGTGCCGCCGCAAGTTGCGGCGTCTGCTCCTCCGGGTTCACCGCGTCCCGTCGATCCGACCGGCGGGCTCCTCACACCTCAAAACCTGCCACCGGCCCCACCGCCACCCAACATCCCAGGTGTGAAGCCAGCGCCAGCGCCGACCGCTGTTGGCGCAGCGCCGCTACCGAGCTACCCGGACTTGGTCAACCAGGTCAACAGCCAGGGCAAGGTGATCAGCGACATGCAAAACGCTCAGCACAACGTCACCGTTGGCGGTGTCCTGGGTAGCGGCCTCGCCGGATGTGTCAGCGGCGGTGCCGCCGCCGCTCTTCCGTCCGCAGTGTTCCCGCCCGCAGAAACTGTCACTGTTCCCGGAGGATGTGCCGTCGGCGCGATCACCGGTGTCTCCGGCTATCTCGCCTCAATATGGGGCGCAAACGCATTTGGGGCCAAGTAGCAATGTCAGCGAAACGAGCCAAAGTCATTGGCGTCGCCACCGTTGCGTTTGCAGGCGTTGCGGGTGGAGAAGCATTCACTTTTGCGACAACCCACCAAACAGTCCATCTCATTGTGGCTGTGGTCGCAGCCCTCGTCTTGGTGATGATTATTGGCGTCACAGCGATAAGGACACGGCAATAGTTGCGGCAGGGCAGGTTTCGGCAGACTGCGATGCCGACGGTGGTCAGCCGAAATTCTATGGCTAGGCTGCAGGTCGCTGTGATCGAGATCGAGTCGCAAAATAGAGCACAAACGAGACAGCCTTCATCGCTCACTTCGGAGCTTTGTTTTCCCAGTTCGCATAGTCTCGAAAGTACGTCTCCCTCAGTATGTCTCAAAAGACCGTCTGGATGAGTCACGCCGACAACGAGTTGGATCGGCGTCCGCCTCGGCGTCATGGAGCGCAAGTTCGTCGCGTGACAAGCTGAGCTGATCGACAGGTCGAACTACTATCCCTAGGCTAAAGTGCCGTTAGCCGAGTATGGGCTGCCCGCTTCTCACGGTCCGCGAGTCCAGCAACCCGGCTCTTGCATGACTGGTGTCACCACCTGAACATTGGGGTTGTTCTTCTGCGACGAAAGTGGCGTCGAGATAACAGCGATACGGGATTATGAGACTGCACGATTGCGATGACGGTCGATGACGATGGGGGACTCATATGGGTACTGTGGTGCGAAGAATCACGATCTGTGGGTTTCTCCTGATCAGCGTCGCTGGATGCTCACACACCGGGCAGAATGCGCCTCTGGCAGTGCCGCCATTTTTGACCACGCCTCCATCGGTGAGCACACCGTCGCAGCGAGCATCTCCTTATCCAGTGGCCGTCACCGTCGCCGACTATTGCCTGTGTGAAGCACCGCATAACCAGTTTCAGGTCAAGTTAAAGCTGAAGCTCGTGAACACGGGTCAGGGCAGTGTCCATGTCGGCGTCGCAAACATTCGAGCGATGGTGCGCGGCGGAATGCCGGGCGGCGATGGCGCTTGGTATGGAAAGCTTGCCGATGGTTCGCCTTCTGCAGTCAACATTGAAGGATCGACCTATACCGCCATCCCGGCAAACAGAAACCATGCCTACGAAATGGTTGATGCGCGCGACGCTACATGGGCGACCCTGTGGTACGGCGAAACGCTTGGGCCAACGGATACCTACTTCGAGGGCGGTCGCAACCGAGGGGACGTCGTTTTCTACATACCTTATTCTCCGGGCCAGCTACCAAAAGTTGACGGGGTCGGGGTCGTTTCGGATGACGCTCAAGGCGTTTTGGGCTGGGCCCCCTTCAGCTCGTGGCCCTCGGCACCCGTGCCACCGGGTACGTTCTGAATCGCGCCATGGCCGAGACACCATCGCAGACGTCGTCCCCTCGCAGTAAGCGGAGATTGCTCGATAGACTGAAGGGTACGAGTGAACTTATCGCGCTTTTTGGAGTGATCTTTACTGTGGGTGGTGTGGTGATGAGTCTTATCCAGGTTTGGAACCACGACCTAGATGACCTGCGCGACCGGAAGACACAATGCATTAATGCACTGATCCCATTGAGTGCGGAATTAGCCAAAAGAGCGGTACTGCTGCAGCAAGTCAGCGGCTCCGATAATCCCGCAGATCGCCAACGTGATAAAGATTCCATTATCGCGCTCACTGGAGACTGGAACGCAGAAGCCGTCGCTTGTGAAGGCGACGGCAACGACGGCAATAGCAACCTGATCCGCCAAAATAGTGCCCTCAGCGTGGCACGGAATACGGCGAACTCGGCTAGTCGGCGCGAAATCGGAGACCCTAACTCACCTCCCGACCCTAACGACATTACCTCGGCTTACCTGTGGTGCACGTCTGCGGTCGCAGAGGTGCAAGGGGTCCAGTTGAACGGATGGTGGATCTTCGAGGACGGCTGGTTGTGGCCACCTGACAACTTTGTATGGGGCAAAACGAATTAACCGGCTCAACGCGCGAAGTCATTCTCAGGCACTCCGGCTCGCTAGATCAAATTGGCAAATCGCCCATCTGGCGGTTGAACTTCCGTCACTTCACTGCTGTCTATGCTATAATTAGACGTGCTAAACACTGACTGCGCTTCTTCGGGGCCGCGTGAACGTGGCCTTAGCGTCGGTTACGTGCGAGTCAGCACCGTTGCGCAGACGCTGGATCAGCAGAACACAGCTCTCGCTGCCGCTGGCGTGGTGAAGACGTTCTCCGACACCATGTCTGGTGCTCGCGATGACCGCCCAGGGCTCGCTGCACTCCTGGATTATGTTCGCGAGGGTGACGCCGTGGTGGTCTGGAAGCTCGACCGGCTGGGTCGCAACACCCTCCATATCCTGGAAACGGTGAAGGCGTTGACCGACCGTGGCATCACGCTGGTCTCGACTTCCGACGGCATCGACTCCTCTACGGCGGCGGGACGCATGATGATTGGGGTTTTGGGTTCCCTTGCCGAATACGAGCGCGAGCTAGTGAAGGAGCGCACGGCCCTCAAGCGAGCCATGTCTCTGGCGAAGGGCACCAAATTCGGTCGGCGCAAGAAGGTCGCGAACGCCAGCCACATCGCCACGGCGAGGCGGATGAAGGACGACGGGCACACTGCTCGGGATACCGCCAAATACCTTGGCGTCAGCCGCGCAACGCTCTACCGGTACCTCGCGGACGAAGCCGTATAACCCCCGGCGGGGGCATCAATCCGCCTTACCCCCGGCGGGGGTTTGATCCGATCACCCCGATGGGGGCATCTGCTTCCAAGTACCCCCAACGGGGGTCGTCACAGCCCGCTAGGTCCTGCACGACTTCAGCATCCGGCTCGGACCACTTGTGTCCCAACTGCAGTCGGTGAAAGGAGAGGTTCCTTATGACTTTGACTCCCGCACAACTCGACCGCGCCGTCGGCGCTCTGTTGGCCACAGCTGCCGGTGACGCCCTTGGCGCCCCATACGAGTTCGGCCCGCCACGTGGACCGGAGCTGGAGGTTGTCATGGGTGGTGGCGGCCCATGGGAGCCTGGTGAGTGGACCGACGACACGTCGATGGCCATCGTCATAGGCGAAGTGGCGGCCACTCGGGCTGACTTGCGCGACGAAGAGGCCCTCGACGCCGTCATTCAGCGCTGGCACGAGTGGATGCAGACGGCGAAGGATGTTGGCATTCAGACCAGTAACGTCTTGCGGACCGCAGGTTCCGTTGGTCTTAACGCACGAACTGCGCGCGAAGCATCGGCAGAACTCCACAACAGCACAGGACGCACGGCGGGCAATGGCTCGCTGATGCGCACCGCCCCAATAGCTTTGGCGTATCTCGACGACGAAAGCGGCCTCATCGAAGCGGCCAGAACAGTCAGCGAGCTGACCCACTTCGACCCTGAGGCCGGTGATGCCTGCGTTCTGTGGTCCCTGGCGATCCGCCACGCCATCCTCACCGGTCGCATCGATGCACGTATTGGCTTGCCGCATTTACCCGCCGAGCGGCGAGGCACCTGGGCGGCACGGCTCGACGCAGCAGAAAACGCCCGCCCAGTCGACTTTCCCAACAACGGCTGGGTCGTAACGGCCCAGCAGGCCGCATGGTCGGCTATAGCCACAACGCCAGTTCCGGGCGACGACCCGGCAGCAGGAGTTTTCCGGGCGGATCATCTGCGTTTGGCCCTTGATGCTGCCGTTCGGTGTGGGAACGACACCGATACTGTCGCCGCTATCGCGGGCGGATTGCTCGGTGCGGGATACGGTGCGTCAGCCGTCCCCGCAGAGTGGCGTCGCCTCCTGCATGGCTGGCCGGGATTGGAGTCACGCGGCCTAGTCGGGCTGGCTGCTCGAATCGTTAGGGCCGACAAGTCGTTCAGCTACGATGCCGAACCACTGGCCCCGGTACGGCATCCGCATGACGACGGCGTATGGCTGGCTAACATTGCAGCGCTGAGGGCGTTACCCCCTGACGTGGACGCGGTAGTGTCCCTGTGTCGTTTGCACGATGATGACCTGCCAAGGGGCGTAGATCAGATCGACATCCGGCTCATCGATGATGTGGACCCGGATGCCAACCCTAATTTGGACTTCGTGCTCACTGACACCGTGCGAGTCATCGAGCAGCTGCGCAACGAAGGACGTACGGTGCTGCTGCACTGTGCGGCATGCCAAAGCCGGACACCTACTGTGGCAGCCTTGTACGGCGCGCGCAAACAATGCATTAGCGGAGTCCGAGCGTTGCAGGAGATCGTGGCGGTCCTGCCAGATGCGTGGCCGAATCCGTTGTTCCGCCAAGCGATACAGCGTCTGGCACCATGATCATGTTGTGGGCGTGGCCGTGGTGGCGCGGATCACCTCGAAGGAGGTTCGGTCGTGCAGCGGGTAGTCAATAGATGACAATCGGGGAGTATTGCGGGGTCCCGCTCCAGGATGCGTGCGATACGTGGCGCAACGGCGCGGTATTTCTCTTGCGGAACCGCGCGAGTGCGTCATGCTCCGTGTCGCTTGATGGTTGGATCACCACGGTGGTTAGCGGCAAGAACATTGTTGTGACCTGCGGGCCATCGACCGCAACCGACTACGAAGCTACGTTCATCGAGGCATTGAATGCCGCTAACCGTGGCCTGGACTACCTCTCAGTCACAAGGCAAGCGGACTGCGTGATCAGTGACGCGCTAGACGAGAGCCTGGTCTGGTGGCCGGATACTGCCCTCGGCGGAGTGGTTATGCGGTGCCGGGTCGTGCAGTTGTTCGGGATCCGTATGACGGTGACGCTTGAGGTGAGAGACGCCCACGGCAATATCAAGCCAGCACCTCCGCCACCGACACCGATGGCCGATGACGCATTCAGATTCATTCGAATGGCCCGGACTACGGAGGACCTATTCGATGCATACCGGAACTTGTTCCTGGCCTTTGAATCATTGCTGAGTGATCTTCGCCCAAGGCTGCGGGTGTCTACGGAGCAACAACGGCGCAGGCGGTGGCGCTGTCTGACAAAGCCGCAGAGCATCGGTGGAACGCGGTGGGAGACTGAGAACAAGTGGTTCATGGATGCTCTTGACCATGCGGACAAGCTGGTACCCCTCGCTACCCTCACGCCGCCAGAAGTCACCAATCACAAGAAGTGGATCTACCGGCGGGTGTACAGCGATGAACGGTCGGGCCTTATGCACGCGAAGAGGGGACAGAACTACCTCCTGCCCCACGACACTTCCGACAGGGCTGAGCTGATCGAGTCGCTGGGTCGGCTGTGGGATTACATCAAGAACCTGATCGAAACACACCTTCACGTGCAGGGCCGGTCGGGTTCATTGACGCGGGACGGGTTCGACCTGATGGCACAGAATGCTCTACCGCAGTTTCCCTTGGTTGTCTCTGATGATGATGGGCCGTTGAATCGGGAGGCCGCCGCGAACCTGTTCAGCCCCGATGCGACCGTGGTCCAGCTGCGCTCATTAACGCCAAGAGTCGATCCTGACGACCCAGAGCTATGGACGATGCTGGCACGTTGCGAGACTTCGGATCTCGTCGGCTTAACCCCAATTCGGCGATTCGGGCACATGCGGCCCGACGGCATCTGCGAAGTGGTCTCCGGGCACATTGGCCCGCTTACCCTCGGGGGCACCGTGGTGCGGCTCGAAATAGAGCGTGGATTGCGCTACGTCAATCCCACTGGGCCGCCGAGGCAGTTCTCATCGTGACCTCACCTACTGTGTTCTGTTGCGTGTCAACGCTGTTCGAGTGCGGCGAACCAGTTTTGAAGCTGCTCGACGAGCGTAACCAATTTTTGCGATCCCACTCCATGGGGACTTACGCCTCGGCGTCAGTTATTCCCAGCCCAGATTTCAAAAAACACATCGATGCGCCAAACACGGGGTCTAACCTCCTGTCGTGAACACAGAAACCGTGGTCCTCCTCTGGCTGTTCTGCGCAGCCATAGGGGCGGCGATTGCGAAGTCCAAGAATCGCAACTGGACTGAGGGCTTGCTACTTGGCGGCTTGCTCGGCGTAGTCGGCGTCATAATCGAGCTTTTCATGCGTGCTCAAGCTCCCGGCCTGCCACCATCTGGCTGGTATCCCGATCCGGAGGGCAGCGGAGGGCAGCGATTCTGGAATGGCAGGGAGTGGGGGGACCTGCCGCCGCGTCCAGTACCGCAAGTGGCCGATGCCGTGGCTGCGGCGCAGGGACCGACAAGGAATTGTCCGGACTGTGCGGAAACCATCCTCGCCGCCGCCAAGGTGTGCAAGCACTGCGGCTACCGCTTCACCGCTCCTGACGCATCCGAGACGGCAATCCCACGCTCAAAGTCCACAAAGGTCAAGTGCCACAAGTGCCAACATGTGCAGACAGTTCCGCTGAGCGATTCGACCTTCGTATGCAAGAAGTGTGACACGAAGCTGAGACGCCGAACTACTTAAAGCAGCCCAGGCTGGACTTTGGTTCCCTGATCTACTCCGGCGACTTGACCGATGCGAGATCCAGGAACGTTACAACGCCGTCGGCATTGCCCGCGACGAATCCAGTGTTGCCTGGCGCACCCCTAGCCGCGTTCGCCCTTCACCAAGTCAATGATTTCCTGGGACTGAGGGTCCATCTCCAGAAGGTCGCCATGATCAATACCCGCATAGCTGACTTCAACGTCATCGGGCCCACGGTGATTGCCTTGGTTACCGGCACGGTAGCGTCTTGCGCAGTGCTATTGCCAAGCACGACGTGGTACTCAAGGTGGAGCGGCAAGTCAGTTGCCTTGTAGAACCGTATCGGCTGCCTATCGCTTGGACGCTTCTCCGAAATTGTGGTGCTGAAAGTTGTTGATGGAGTGCGGATGCGGGCCGCGTGGACCCTGCCTGGTGCCAGATCGGTGGTCGCCTCGAAGCGCTCGGTGAGCCAGTCCTCGCCCGGCGGGAGATTTATGCCGTATCACAGCGGTTCGGCGTCGAAAGCATCTAGCAGATCGTCGATGAAGGTTGCTACCGTCTCAAACAATTGCTCTAGGTAATTCAATGCGTCCCGGCCTGCTGTGTACCGAAATTCGTGCCACGTCGTGATCCCGGCGGCGCTGGGGTCGTCTGGAAAACGAAAGTATACGGTCTGATCAGGCCGTATAAAGTACCCTGGTGTTCCACCACCATGTATCGCTCCTGCGTGTAGAACATAATTGTCGAATTTCCGTGCATCCTGCAGCGCGGGTTCTAAATTCTGATCGAAACTAGCCTGGATTTTTGCTTTCAGGCGCTCGCCGTCCTTCAGTGAGGGCAGCAATCCCACCTGCCGACC
Source organism: Mycobacterium sp. 050128 (assembly GCF_036409155.1). Lineage (NCBI taxonomy): Bacteria > Bacillati > Actinomycetota > Actinomycetes > Mycobacteriales > Mycobacteriaceae > Mycobacterium > Mycobacterium sp. 050128. The sequence goes on from NZ_JAZGLW010000005.1 coordinate 46,270, forward strand.
CCTAAACGTATGGCTGACCCGCTCCCGGACGCCGCGAATCCAGCTCAGAGCATTCATCACCGCATACGCAGCGTGGTGAGAGGCATTTCCGCCAGTACGGGTTTCCACGCTCTGTGCGACTGCCTGGTGGAAGGCGTCGGGGAAAGCTGCAATAAAAGCATCCGCCATGGCTTGGGCAATTTTTGCCGTTTCCCGCAGGACCTCAAGTTCTCGCTCGATCCCGCCTGCGGCGAAGATAATTTCATCGACTAGCCCGCGCGTCATATACATGCGGAGCGTATCGTCGTCAACTCTTGCGCGCGTGGCTGCGTCCAGGGTCGCTACGAAGGACTGCCAACTGCTGTACCCCGGTAGATCAGGGGCATCTTTCCAGGGCGCTCTCGCAATCTTCAACGTGGTCGACGGATGGATCATTATCCGCTGCACCCAGCCGTCACGTCGCGGCAGCGGAGCAAAATCGGTTGGCATGGTCGGCACGGCAGGTCGGCCACGCAGCCTGCTGCGAATCCAAGAAAGTCTCGCCATCATCGATTTATCCTTAACTGAAGGACAGGCTGGCCAGCATCCGCCCGGAAACAATCAACCGAGCAACGGAACTAGCTGGGTGGATCTCGCCCTATGCCGGTCGGTAAACTCTTTGAGCACCCTAGTTAACCGAGTTTGGAAGTCTGGATCGTCGCCTCGTAAACTTCCGATGTCGCCATGAGGATCAGGTTAGCGCCGTTACGCTTCCAGTCGGTGAGCGCCGCTGGCTGGCGAAGGATGCTTACTATCCGATCAATTGGCAGATGTACCCGGCGACACTCACCAGAATTGCGCCTACCGCTATATAGGCTTCCTTCAGTCGGACCGCGTTCGATAGCGTCTGGAAATCATTCAGCACCGCCGCGTTGGCTTTGCCGATCTCGGGGCGAAGGGTCGACTCCTGTTGCGCCAGTTGGTTTACCAGACGTCTTCTGCTTGATCGCTGATCACGTACCCGTGAATGGCGTTTCCGACCGGCTGACGGTGACGTCCGGGTATCGGTCATCGTTCGCCTTGAAATATGAACGGACAGATGATTCCCGCGTATCCATATGCTGGCCGGGACCTATCTGGACCTCTTCAACGCAGGACGTATCGAAACGTATGTTCATCCGGGGAACGAGACCAATGTCTTGTGGTGTGTGAAGGTCGGGAGTGCCAAAAGCGACTATGCGGTACTCGTTTTCCTCACTGAAGCCCCAATGTTTCTGACACGCAGCCACTCCCAGCAGGGAATTGATGTGCGGATCAACCAGCGCATTACTCTTCGCGGTCTGACGGCCCACCGGCGTCATAGGCGAAACACTCTTCATGAACTCGATAAGCTTAGCGCGGAGCGACGGATCCTCCGCGTCGGACTTCTCGTATCTCATCCGGACGAATCGACGCGTGTCGTTGTGGCTCTGCACTGACTCGCGCAGTCTTTGGGGGTTGAACCTTATGGCGTAACCACCGCCCTGACCGTAACCGCGCCATTGGCTCAGTTGGTCAGGGGACGTCGAGAGACATGCGACGAACGGGCCGAGGTTCTCGCGGACAGATTCCAACGCCATCTGCATTCGTATGCTGAGAGAACGTGCAGACATGGCGACGGACATCGGAAGCGTCTCCTGAGGCACGTATGGGGCCCAATACGCATCCTTCATTACTTCTTCGGGCGGGTTGTTTTCGAAGTGAGACAGCGTGGCGTGAACCTTGGCGATGCCGAAGATGAGTTCTTGTGAATCGTTGAGGTATGCGGCGTGCGTCGCCCAGAGCGCCTCGCTTTCGAGAATCCCATGCAGACCGCCCGCGCTGGTGTAGTGATAGAGCGGCTCATCCGGAAGGGCGTCATCTTCGATAACTGGAGCTGGCAATGACATTGGTACGTAAGGATTCGCACGACGTCGCTCGGCGGCGAGGTCACTCATTCGATTCACCGGTGATTTCAGCGATGTGAGGTTCAGACACGCCCATACCGTGGCCAAAAGTATTGTAAGATAACGTATTTGGTACGTATGCGGGATGTCATATTCCGGTGAACGGTGTTTCGGAACTGGTGACTTTGACGTGCTGGTATCGGTCGCTGTGCTTCTGGATGTAAGACCGGACTGATGCTTCTCGCGTCTCCATGTGTTGACCGGGACCTATCATGATCTCTTCGATGCAGGGCGGATCAAACGTGATGTTCATGCGAGGAATAAGACCGGTGTCTTGTGCCCTGTGGAAGTCGGCGGTGCTGAAAGCGATTACGCGGTACTCCTTTTCCTCTCTGAAGCCCCAGTGCTTCTGCCGCGTCGCCTTGCTGAGCAGTGAATCGAGCACAGGGTTCATGACGTCCTCGATTCGCCGGGGTCGATCAGGATCGTCATCCCACGTTCCCGGCGTACCTGGCAGGGTCGGCGCAACATCCTTGATGAACTGGATAATGGCCTCGCGCAGAGACGGATCGAACTCCCCGCGCTTTTCATATCGCATCCGAACAACGCGATGATCGGCGTTGTGGTCCCGCACTGATTCGCGCAGTTTGTGCGTGTTGAAACGTATCGAGTAGCCGCCACCTTGACCGTATCCACGCCACTGACTGAGTTGATCCTCGGATTGTGAGAGACATGTGACGTATGGGCCGAGGTTCTCGCGTAGCGATACTGTTGCTTTCCCAAGTCGCGCACCGAGCCCGCTTATCGCGAGCTGGATTGCGGGCTGAATAGCCCACTCAGGCAAGTTGGGGTCCCATGCGCCCTTCGCCTCATCGGGTGGGTGCTGTGCCAGCTGGCGGAGTTCCGCCTCGATTTTTTGAATACCGAAGACGAACTCTTGCGAATCGTTGAGGTATGCGGCATGCGTCGCCCAGAGCGCTTCTTTTTCGAGGATTCCGTGCAGGCCGCCCGCGTCGGTGTAGTGATAGAGGGGCTCGTCCGGCAGGGGGTCGTCTTCGATGACTGGAACTGATACTGGCATCGACGCCCAGTGAAGCGCACCGGGTCGCGTGATCAAAGGCGACTCGCCCGCGCAGGCCCGACTCAGAAGCACGCGAGCCTCAATGTTCGCCCGGTAGGTTCGCGTTTCAGCGTCGGCAATAGACATGCCAGCGGACGCGAGGCCATAGGTGGATGATCGGCAGCGCGTTTGTGCAGCTCGTCAGTTGCACGGATCTCGCACCCTTTGACGTCTTTGCTGATCAGAGAGTGCCCCGGCAGGATTCGAACCTGCGGCGGTTTCAGAAGATCGCGCTAGATCGCAGCCTTTAGGGGATTACTACTTTGCAGTAGTATTCCTTCAAAGTAGTATCTTGCTGCGTGATCGACCTTGCTGCTTTCCGCCGATCAGCCGGTCTGACCCAGACGGAGCTGGCCGCCAAACTCCGTGTTGGGCAAGCACAGATCAGCAAGATCGAGCGGCAGGACGACATGCTGATCAGCACGTTGGCGGCGTACCTGGCGGCGCTAAGGGCGGACGCCAAGATCGTTGTGGAAGTAGCTGGCGAGACCGTGACGTATGACCTCACATCCACGAGGAGGCCGAGATGACGGGGCATGTCGAAACCACTCTGCGTAACCACAGTCGCGCTCTCAGGTTCTTCTGGAGCGTCCTGATCGGAGCGACAACAGTCAGCCTCATCGGCAATGTTGCGCACGCCGTGCTGCCGTACATCTCGCGCCTCGTCATCCAGATCGGCGCGGCTACTGTGCCTCCCATCGCTCTTCTGGCTGCCGTGCACGGCATCGCACTCGCCGTCCGTGCGGGAGCATCGGGCATGGCTTACCGCTGCGCGCTCGGTGCTGTCGCAGCAATCGGGATTGGCGCGTTCGCTCTGAGCTTCCTTGCGCTACGAGACCTGATGCTGGCGATTGGATATAGCGCTGCAACGGCATGGATTTTTCCCGCGATCATCGACACGACAGTCGCCGTTAGCACCTTGATGTTGGTTGCGCTGGGGGACAAGCCAGCACGCCGCTCCCGCACCGGGGCTCTGCCCGCGAATACACAAACTCCAGCGATGCGGGAGCCGGGGACACCTGCGACAAAGAGCGCAAGAGCCCAGCTCGCGCCGTCTGCGCGGAGCAATGTGCCGGTAACGACCTCTGCAGCGGTGCAGCCCAATCGCGCACATACGGTGCAGGCATCAGCGCAAACTGGCGCGGCACCGCTTGATGCAAAAATTCCGCCGGTCGATGCTGAGTTTGCATCCGAGCTGATTGCAACCGGTGCTACTACGCAGCCCGTCGAGACTGTTATAGCGGTACTGAGCGCAAGGCTTGGCGGAGCGTCAATTAACGCTGCGGCGAAAACGTCAGGCATCAACTACAGGACTGCGCAGCGGATCGTTGAGGCTGCCGCAGCGCATCGGCATCGGGAGCTGATGGCGGTCGGTTGACCGGTTAAGACTGGCTCTGCTCCGGGATGTAGTACTGAGTCCGCAGCATGCCTCGCGGGCCAGCGGGCGTATTCACCATGGTGAATCGTGAAGGGTAGTCCCCGACTTGCCCGGTTCCGGTTGCGAAGTCAGCACCGTTGAAGTTGCCACCATGAGTGAGGGTGTGGTGGGTCATGCCGGTGACCGAGAGTCTGACGGTGATCTCCAATTGGTCCAGTACCGCTAGGAGTTCCGTCTCGTCGTCAGCCGATTGCATCAACACGTGAAGTCGCTCACCATCAATCGTGGGGGCATCGACTCTGATCGTCGTCAGCTCCTGCGACCCTTGCTCGGCCAGAAACGCCGGGGCCTTTGTCGTCATGTTCTTCAAGGCTATGTCCGTTGCGTACTTTTGGGCAGTCACCAGCTCCGCGCCGTCGGCGCGCCTGTAGAGGCAAACGTTGGCGTCTGGTTCCACCATTGCGAAATCAGGCGTGAGGCCAGTGGCGGACATCTGCACATTCAGATTGACAAGCTGCATATGGCCTATGTTCAGTCCCATTTGGTGGTTGCCAGCCCCAAAGATCGTGACGGCTAAGCGCTTCTCTGAGATCGCCGGGGTGATCGTTTTGTAGCCGAACCTCCTCGCCTTGACCTCCGCCGAGTGATAGAAACCCTTCGCAGAGACCAGCAGCACGAGATCGGCGACCTGCAATACGCTGTGCTTGCCGTACATCCCTTCGACCCACGTAACGTCCATCTTCCGGGAGCGATCCACGCACTCGACCGCGATAGCGATCTGTTGTCCGTTGGCTTTGCCTCGGATGAGGGCATACACATCGACCTCACGCATCACACCGGTGTCCGGATCTGGAAACTCCCTCGACTCCTCAACGACCGCACCGTCCTCCAGCAGCTCTACCACCATGGCGATGAGCTGCTGGAAGTCGTTGGTCTGCTTGGGCATCAGCCCTCGAAGTTATCGCTGACGAGGCAGTGAGTAGAGAGAGACGCGCCGAGCTGGGGACGGGGTTACCAAGTCCATGGTGGGCGGTAGATCCTGAGTGGCAGGGTCGGGGCGCTGGGCCATACGGTGAGAGAAAGGTTGGTGCAGCAGTTGGAGCGGCCTTTGACGCCGTCAAGAGCTGAAAGAGAATCCGCAGGTAACAAGCGGGACCGAAACGGACCGAAACGGACCGAGACGGACCGAAACGGCAGGTAGGCCGGCATATTGCCTGGTCAGACCAGGGGTTCGAATCCCCTTAGCTCCACCAGGAAACAGTCCAGGCATCGAAAGCGGTCTGCCTGGCCCTCATGTAAGCACTCCGGTCAAGATGGCGGCGGGCATATCCGCGACCACGCGCTTCGACCAGTGAGGGTGTAGCGTTAGGGGTGCTGGTACTCCCAGCCGATCCGGAATGGCTCAGCTTCTGACGCTGATCTGCCCGAGCATCCGCTCACGCCGGCCACATATTTTCTAACCGCTCAGTCGGGATAATTTTGAATGCTCGATCGTTGTTTCAGCCGTTGATCGCACCCTTTGGGATGCAACACTTTTCGTACGTGCCGAGCTTTGGCGTCCTCGGCACCTACTCGCCCACACCATGCGGCCTGGCGACCTTCAGCGCTGCCCTGGTGAACGGACTCACCGCCAGAGGCGCCGACGTCAATGTGGTGCGCATCGCCGACGGTGACGTCTGCGAGAACGCCTACGTCACAGGCGAACTCGTCAATGGCTCGGCGGCGTCGGTCGCGGCGACCGCCGAGCTCCTCAACCAGAGCGACGTCGCCGTCATCCAGCACGAGTACGGCATCTATGGCGGTCCCGACGGAGACGAGGTCGTCCAAATCATGGCCGGATTGCGCGTCCCGTCGATCGTCGTCGTTCACACGGTGCTCAAACATCCGACACCACACCAACTTTCGGTGCTCGAATCGGTGATGGCATTGGCCGATCAAGTGATCGTGATGTCGCAGGTGGCCCGCCAACGCCTGTACGCAGGCTTCGCCGTCGACCACCACAAGGTCACCGTCATCCCGCACGGCGCAGCACTCCCCAGGACCAACGGCATGCAGCATCCTGACCGGCCGACCATGCTGACCTGGGGTCTGCTGGGACCGGGCAAGGGCATCGAGCGGGTCATCGACGCCATGGCTTCGCTGACGGACCTGCCCAATCCGCCCCGGTACATCATCGCCGGCCGCACTCACCCCAAGGTCCTCGCCGCGCAGGGGGAAAGATATCGCGAAGCACTTGTCGCGCAGGCGAAACGCCTCGGCGTCACCGATTCGGTGTCCTTCGACGCCGTGTACCGCACCCCCGAAGAGCTCACCGCGCTCATCCAGGCCGCTACCGTTGTAGTCCTGCCCTACGACTCGAAGGACCAGGTCACCTCCGGTGTGCTGGTCGACTCCGTCGCGAGTGGCCGGCCGATCGTCGCAACCGCTTTCCCGCACGCGGTCGAGCTTCTCGGCAGCGGCGCGGGCATCGTCGTCGCGCACGACGAACCCGACGCACTCCTCGCAGCGCTGCGCCGGCTGCTCACCGATCCGGACGTCGCCGAGTCCATGGCCGCCGAAGCCCGCGGACTGGCCCCGACCGTCGCCTGGCCCGTCGTTGCCAACACCTACCTCGGCGTGGCGCAACGGCTGCTTGCTACCCAGTCCGCGCTGACGTGACCGGCACCGCGCCCACGCCGGTGTTCGCACACCTGCTGCACATGACGGACCATCGCGCCACATTCGAGCACGCCTGCATGAGCGAGCCCCGCCGTGAGCACGGGTACTGCACCGACGACATGGCCAGAGTGCTCGTGGTCAGCACCCGCGAGCCCGACGCACCGGGGGCCGTGAAGGGTCTTACCCGCAAGGCCCTGCAGTTCTTGAACGAAGCCCAGTCCTATGACGGCTCCTGCCGCAACCGGATGGACCACGCCGGACGGTGGACGGATCAGCCCACTACAGCCGACCATTGGGGCCGCTGCATCTGGGGGCTCGGCACCGCCGCCGCCCACAGCAGCGTGTCCCTGGTGCGCCGACTGGCCGTGATTCAGTTCGAGCGCGCTGCCAAGGCCAGGTCACCGTGGCCGCGGGCGATGGCGTTCGCCGCCGTCGGCGCCGCCGAACTACTCAACTTCGAGCCCGGTAATTCCGCAGCCCTGCGACTCCTCACCGACTATGCCGCCACTGTCGCGAGACCCGAGACCACGTCCGACTGGCCATGGCCCGAGCCAAGGCTCACCTACGCGAATGCGATTCTCCCCGAGGCGATGATCGCTGCCGGCGTCGCGCTGGACGACCCGGACCTGAAACAGCGTGGCCTGGATCTGCTGGAATGGCTGCTCGACTACGAAACGATTGACGGCCACCTGTCGCCCACCGCCGTGGGCGGCCGGGGACCGCAGGACAGCCTGCCCGCCTTCGATCAGCAGCCGATCGAGGTGGCCACTCTCGCCGACGCCTGCGCACGCGCCATGGCTGCCGATCCGCGGGCCCTCTGGCCGGAAGGGATCCGGTCGGCCGTCGCCTGGTTCCAGGGCGCCAACGACTCCGGGTTGGTCATGTGGGACACCCAGACCGGTGGTGGCTTCGACGGATTGCTCGCCGATTGCGTCAACCTCAACCAGGGCGCCGAATCGACCCTTGCGGTGATCTCGACTCTGCAGCATGCACAGCGCTTTTCGCCGGTCCCACAATGACTTTGATGCGTACCGGGCTCGTCACCCGCAGCCCCGACCGCATCGCGGCGAATTCGGCGCGGGTGATCACCCGGCTCTTCGTGCCCGGCCAGGAGGGCTTCGAGCTTCAGGAGTCACGGGCCGGAGTGGTGCTCAAGCGCATCCTCGCGCTGACCGACGACGACGTTCGGTCGTCCCTGGACGACGTCATGACCCGCTTCGACGGACGCCACCGTGACCTGGTGGGTACCTTCCGTCGGCACGCCCGCGAGCTCGCCGACCGCCTGGATCCCGATACCCACCTCTCCGATGCGCGAATCCTGTTGCTAGGAGCGGCCTTTACCAGCGAGTACGCCATCGAGGGGGCGGCGCTGTGCAACCCCAGCATTGTGGCCCACCCCGACCAGACCGACACCGCGGCAGGCAGCCTGAGATTCGTGATGAGCGTGCGGGGGATCGGGGAAGGACACCGCTCGTCCATCGGGTTCCGCACCGGTGTCGTCGACGCCTCGGGCCGGGCCACGATCGACGAGCCGGCTCACTTCGCCACTACCGGCAGCGTATCGGACGCGCTGCTCGAGGCCGCGGTGTTCCGCGCCGAACTCGACTGCTTCGGCGATGGCGGTGAGGCCGCGAACTACGTCCTAGATGGACTCGGCGACCGTTTCACGCGATCCGACCTGAACGCGCGACTCGACAATCTCCGGGCCCACCTGAGCACCCGTGGGCATGTCGAGCGCACCGTCGCCCTGATCCACGCTATTGCCGCTCGGTGCTATGCAATCGAATTCCCCAGCGAGGTATCGGTTTCCGAGCGCGTCCTGTGGCCGTCGATGGAGGCCGAGCAGGCCGGCATGGAAGACGCCCGCTTCGTTCGCTTCGTCGATGACGACGGCTCGGTCACCTATTACGCCACTTATACGGCCTACAGCGGGTCCCACATCAGCCAACAACTGCTCGAGACCAAGGACTTTCGGTCCTTCACCTCTGGGCCGCTCGTCGGGAAGGCCGCGGCCAACAAGGGTTTGGCATTGTTCCCCCGGCGAATACACGGTCGCTACGCGGCCATGTCACGATCGGACCGCGAGTCGAACACCGTCGCCTTCGCCGACCATCTTGCGGTCTGGACGAGCGCCTCGCCCTGCCAGCAACCGGCCGAGGCGTGGGAAGCACTGCAACTCGGAAACTGTGGCCCGCCAATCGAAACCGACGCAGGGTGGCTGGTGCTCACCCACGGCGTCGGACCCATGCGCACGTATCGCATCGGCGCGATTCTGCTTGACCTCGACGACCCGACCCGGGTGCTCGGCCGGTTACGGCGCGCACTACTGAGCCCCGCCCACGACGAACAAAACGGCTACGTGCCCAACGTCGTCTACTCCTGCGGCGCGCTCGTTCACGCCGACACCCTGGTGCTTCCGTACGGGATTGCCGACGGCGCCATCGGCATCGCCACCGCGCAACTTCCGCAGCTGCTGGACACGATCGTTCAGCAGCCAGATCGCACGAGATGAGGTCACAATCAGCATGATGAAAAGGTCCACCGCCAGAGCGCGCAATCCGCTCGGCGAGTACGTCCTGCACATGGGTGCGGGATTCGTCGCCAAAGAACGTCCGCACGTCCTGGGGGCGTTGGCGACGCTCGAGCCGCATCTGGGCCGCTGGGACGCGCTTGACGTCAGCCTGGAAGTCTCGTTACAGAACCGCGGCCGCAAGGAGCAGCGCGTCACGTTGCGCACGACGTTGCCTGGTCTCCCGCCACTGGTGGCCGTCGCCGACAACCCCGACATCACGCGCGCCCTTCACGAAGCCAAGCATGAGTTGATCCGGCAGCTCGAACACCAGAAGTCGGCCCGCGAACCCATGCACAATCGCAAGTTCGGGCGCAATACGATCCGCCACCCGGGCTCCTCGCTGCAGGGGCGTCGCATCCCGCCTGCACCGTAGTTGCGGGAGTGTCGCGTGCTGCGCGCGCGGGGTTACCGCCACGCGTACTCGTGTGGCTCTCAGATGCGGTCTATTTTGAGACGGCGTCCAATGTTGCTGGGTTCCGTGGCCGGCCGGGGATTCCTGTTTGTTGGGCCAATAATTGTTGTGCTGTTGTTGGTCTGCTGAACGGGAGTCGTTGTGAGCTGGCAGCAAATCCAGCCGTTCCTAGTCGCGCTGGCCATTGGGTTGCTGCTCGGCTTGGAGCGCGAACGCAGCCACAGCCGCAGGCTCCCTGCCGGGTCGCGCTCGTTCGCGCTCCTGTCGTTGGTTGGGGCCATCGTCGCGAGCTTCAACGAGTGGGCAGTGCTGGCTGGGCTCGTTGTCGTCGGGGCGCTGCTGGCGCTCGCATACTTTCGCACCAGCGAAAGAGACCCCGGAACGACCACAGCGATCGCCGCACTCGCGACCTACCTGCTCGGTGCGCTCGCCTACACACGTCCGGCTCTGGCCGTGGCCATCTCTGTGGTTGTCGCAGGTCTGCTTGTGTCGAAGGAGCGCATCCATCGCTTTGCCCGCGAGATCGTCAGCGACGTCGAAGTAGAGGACGCCATCAAGTTCTTCGTCGTGGCGCTCGTGATCCTGCCGCTGCTTCCGGATCAGCAGCTCGGACCGTATGGCGTACTGAACCCGGCGAAGGTGTGGCTCCTGGTGGTACTGCTCACGGGTATCGGCTGGGTCGGCTACATCGGTGTTCGGGCACTCGGGCCCGAACGGGGCGTGCTCGTCGCCGGTTTGGCTGGCGGATTCGTCTCGGCGACTGCGACGACGGCATCGATGGGCCGGCTCAGCCGGACGGCTACCAGCTTGCGTGCGCCCCTCGCCAGTGCACTGCTCGCGAGCCTCGCGACCTTCGTGCAGCTGCTCATCGTGATCGCGCTCGTCGACGTCGAACTGCTGCGCCGCCTGTGGCCTCCAGTGACCGCTGGAGCGGTCGTGCTGGTGGGCGTCGCCGCCTTCGTCTACCGGGGTGGCACTCACCAGCAGAATACTGCGGAGGGCAAGGAAGTCGAGGCGACGAAGGCAAGCCGACCCTTCGCGTTGCGGCCCGCGCTCGTTCTGGCCGCGGTGCTGACCTTCGCTCTGCTCGTTGGTCGTTGGGGCGCTGACATATTCGGCCCAAAAGGGGTGGTGGTTGCCACGTTCGCTGCGGGTCTCGCCGATGCTCACGCCGGCGCGGTTGCGGCCGCCAGCCTCGCCGCCAAGGGCGACATCACCGTCGACACCGCGTTGGTCGCGGTGGCTGCAGCGTTGGGTTCCAACCTGCTGGTGAAGACGGTGTTGGCTTTCACCGCCGGCGGTCGTCGCTTCGGGCTTGGTTTTCTTGCCGCCATGTCCGTGCCGGCCCTGGTGTTCGGTGTCGCCTTGGCGGCGACCGTGGCCGTGCTGTGAGCCGAGAGCTGCATTTGCAGCGGTAGGCGTTCCCTGGGCGAAGGTCTCAGTAGTTTTTCCGATCAAATAGGCTGAGTGACAAGGTGAATGGGTTGGAGCTAGGCTCGCTCACACCTGTAGAACTCTGTCGACCAGTACGCGACATCAAGCGACCAGTACACGGTGGCGAGCTGCCCGCAAAACGCCAAGGCGGTTACTTGCGATCAAAAGACCTGCGTAGTTAGGACTTGTGACCCTGTCGCCGGTCCTTCTCCCAGAGCACCCTGTGGTGTGTGTCCACGATGCGGACGAAACCCGGATCCAGTGGGCCGCAGAGCAATCGAGTCGGATTGTGAATGAGGTGATCGAAGTGCGCGACCGAAATCAGCGGCTGCGCAATGAGGTGGAGCACCCGCAACTCTATGAGGAGGTGACGATTACCTCCGCGGACGTTCCGATTGTGCTGTCGGTGTGGCGCGGTTGTTCGGGCGGCCCGGTGGTGGTGTTTCTGCCCGGAACAATGACGCACCCGCTCTTCTATGAAGAGTTCTGCGACGGCCTTGCCGCCCAAGGCATTACCGTCGTCGGCGTGCATGCCGAAGGGCATGGAAAGAGTCCTCGCATCGGGCGGCTGCTGCGTCTGCAAACTCTTGTCAACAACGCCCTCGACGCGATCGCATGGGCTCGGGCGCGGTTCGGCAGATTGCCCGTCGTGGTGGGCTCTAGTCAGGGCGGTGTGCTGGCGATGATCGTTGCGACCCGTGATCACGAGCTCGCCGGCGTCCTCGCTCACAACATCCTCGATCCGGCCCTGCCCGAGTCGACCTCGGTCTCTCGATTCCCGACGTTTCTCCAAGCGGGCTACCGACCGTTCGTACGAGGGCTTCGAGTGCTGGCCAAGCTCGCACCGCGGCTACCAATCCGGTTCAATATCTACCTGGACCTGGCCCGAGTGTGCCGCGAGCCCTGGACGGCCGAGCAATTCCTGCTCGACCCACTCGGTCTGCGTGCCTACCCTCTGGCATTTCTGGCCGATCTCTTCAACGCAGATTTGACAGCCATGAGCGATGGCACGATCACGTGCCCGGTCGTGGTTGTCGCGGGCCGTGCAGACCCCTTGTTCAGCCTCGACTACACACAGAAAGTCTTCGCCCGCATCGTCGCCCCTGCCAAAGATCTCGTCGTGTTCGACACCGACCACCACCTCTTGTTCAACGAATGCCTGCCCCTGGTGCTGCCACGGGTCGCCGAACTTATTGCAAGCCTCGATGCGACCGCGAGCGGGAAGCTGGGGACCGGCGACCGTGGCACCGCTGCGGCTGTGCTCGAAGGGTAGATCACACCGATCCCACAATCTGTTGCCTAGCCCAAAAACACGACGCGATAAGGGGAGTTTCGCTCATGGCCAGCCACAAGATTCACAAACGTTTGGGTGGCGCCGCTGCAGCCGCTGCCGCTCTGATAGCTGTCGGGACACCTGCCACCGCTAACGCGGTCTACCCCGGCGTCCCGGAGTGGTTTTCACAGGCCAAAGAACACTTCGACAATACGAGGAACTATATGCAGGCGGTGATCGATGCGATCACCGCCAATGACATTGACGTACTCCGGTCAGCGTGTTCACTGGCCCACGACGAATTAAGCGGCAACCTTCAGGCCCATCTGCCTACACCGGACCCGGCACTGACTACTGCGTTGCAATCGGAGATCGACGACGTTCACGCTGCGATGCACATCTGCATGTCGCTTGGGCCCGACAGCACCTTAGCTGATTTGCAGCGAGCCGATTCGCTTCTGCAGCAGGCGAATCTACACATGAGGACGGTCGACGCCATTTTGACCACAGATCTAAGTTGAAGGCCGCCGCGCCCAGCAGATCCGCGGTTCCCAATCCTGCTCACCCGCAACACTTTTGGGTACGGCATCGCGGCCATAAATGCTTGCACGCGTGAGACCAAGGCTGGCTAGCTTGCCCTGGTGCCCAGATCTCCCGACGCGACGACTGAGCCGACCGAGAATACGACGCGACGTCCCACGCCGCCGTCGTCACCGTCCGCCCCGGGGCGCGTCCACTCCACCTCGGCGCTGCCGGACAGCTGCAGGCTGGCGCCGGTGGCGACGTCAACGAACAACAGCGCGGCCTCGTCGTCGACCGCCAGGTTGCCGAAGCTGTTGAACATGTTGTTGCCCGGGTAATCCGGCCACCACAGCATTTCGGGGGAGCCAACCCGAACAAATCCGGGAGGGCCGCCGCGATGCGATGCGTCACTGCCCCGAAAAGGATGCGTGGTACCGAGGAAGAACGTGTCCGAGGCTTCTATCATCGCTTGATCCGCAGCACTCAAAGATGTTGTTTGCCTTGGAGTTTCGGAAGGGGCGGTGACGGCGGCGACGTTGATGTCGCGGCGGTGGATGTATTGGGGACAGTTTCCGTACGCCTGCTCGACGCGCACCGCCAGGCCGGCGCCGTCGCTTTCGGTGAGGCTGCCGTTGATGCGCATTCTGCGCCGGGCGGCGAAATCGATGGCGATCAGGCCGACCTGCTGGCCGGCCGGCATCCGGTGCAGGGGATCGCCCTCGCGCGGAACGGCCGAGATCCGCACCGTGTCTTCGGCGCCGCGCAGGAACCCCGGCTGCCCCGACAACGGGGAGACCCAGAGCACTCCCTCGCGGTCACGCCCGGTGATCGCGGCAAACCGCTGCGTTGCCAGGAATTGCGCAGCACCCCCGGATAAGCCATGCGCGCTAAGCATGTTTTCCAGGCGTTGTGCGGCCCGTTCGACGCCGGCCCGGCGTTGGGTCGCAACCTCACCCTCGTGGAAACCCGTTGATGCCACGGTTGGGTAACGCCGCCGACGCTGCAGATCTTCCCGTTGCTTCGTGCCAATCGGCGCGACGCGGTGCGCTGGCGGCTTGAAGTCCTAATCGGCGAGACGATGCGCGGTCATCAGTGCACGGTCGAAAATGGTTCGATCGGCTATTGCACTCGGCGCGGCTGCCCGCAAAGAGACACCGATTTTTTCGGCCAGGACGCGCAATTTGACGTTGCTTTTCTGGGACAGCCAACTGAGCAACTCGAACGCGGCGTTGTCGTCGAGGTTGTAGACGAGCATGAGCATGCCTTTGACGTGCTCGATCGGGGCACGTTTGTCCGCAATCTCGCCCAACCGTGCGGTGATCGTGTCCTCCACTGAATGCATTGAATGATGCGTGGGGGTGACGTCGAGGTAGAAGCCGTGGGTGCCGATCGGTTTGCCGCGGTGATCCGAAAACTGATCCCCGACGACGATCACCCAGCGCACCACGCCGCCGGTGTCGATGATGCGGTGCCGGCTGGTCAATGCGCCACGGGGGTGCGTGATCGCGTCGAAGGTCGCGGCGACTTGATCGCGGTCATCCGGATGCTGGTGCGAAAGCAACAGCTCGGTCGTCGGAGTCACGGCTCCCGGCTCATACCCGTGCAACCGTTGCGCCTGTTCAGACCACTCCCAGCGTTGGTCATCGAAGTAGAAGCGGAACCATCCGACCCCCTGCGGAGAAAGTTCGGCGAGCCCATCGACGTCACCGGGGTCACCAGACTTTCGAGGCGCCGGACGAAGGTCGACGCGACCGACGGTTCGTCTGGTCATCGGCGAAGCCTCGCTTGCTGGCATGCGTTGCCGGCGTCCTCGAGCTTCACCACGCTGTCCGGCGTGCGGAGCGGGGACATCAACCAATAGATCCGCACCGCCAGGTCGTCGGCGCGCTGCAGTCGACTCATACTTCGGTGTTCGGAGCCGGTTGCGCTACGGATGGGTGATTCAGGTCACCGATCCGTGTGAGCCGACGTGGTATCGACTCAGTGCCGGTGGGGCTTGTGGCTGTTCACCGCGTCGCGAATCAGCAATCCCACCAAGGCCGCCACGCACAGGGGCACGTACAGCCTGAAGTTGGTTGAGGCTTGCTCATAAAGCGCGATGTAGGCGATCGTTACGAGCGCCACCATCGTAAGCAAGATGCCGCGATTGACTTTGTCAGTGCTCATGCTTCGACCTATCTTTTCGGTCGGCACTACGCCGCGAGTACCAGCATAAACCCCTCGACGCCGATTCTCACCGCCCCAATTTCGCGCGTCGCGACAATGGCGCGAATTGTGCGACGAAATGGTGGCAATTCCACAATGCCGACCGCCACCACTTTCCGGGCGGGCCAGACTAGCGCTCTAGGCTGACCGCATGGCACCGACGACGCGCCCGCGCCGATCCGCTCTGTATCTCCCCGGCAACAAAGATCGAGCACTCGAAAAGGGGAAATCGCTCCCCGCCGACGTGCTGATTTTCGATCTCGAGGATGCGGTCGGCCCCGACGCCAAAGTCGGCTCCAGAGCGAAGGTGTGCGACGCGCTCTCGTCAGACGGCTATCGGCCTCGCGAGGTTGTGGTGCGTATCAATGGCGCGGGCACCGATTGGCACGACGACGATCTCGCCGCCGTCGCCGGTTCGGCGGCCGATGGGGTGCTGGTGCCGAAGGTAGAGACCGGAAAAGAAGTCCGAACGCTGGCCGATGCGCTCGATGCGCTCGATGCGCCGCAGTCGTTGCAGCTGTGGGCGATGATCGAAACGCCGCGAGCCATCCTGCGGGCGGAGGAGATCGCGGCGGCCAGCGATCGGCTGACCGTGCTGGTGGTCGGCACCAACGACCTGGTCAACGAACTGCACGGCCTGCATGTACCCGGACGTGCACCGGTGGTACCCGCGTTGGCGCTTGCGGTGTTGGGTGCGCGAGCGGCAGGCAAGGCCATCTTGGACGGCGTATACAACACCATCGACGACGAAGCGGGTTTCCGGGCCGAGGCACAGCAGGGCCGCGAGATGGGTTTCGACGGCAAAACCTTGATCCATCCGACCCAGGTTGCCCCCGCCAACGAATTGTTTGGTCCCTCGGACAACGAACTCGCCGATGCCCGCGAGATCGTCTCGGCGTATGAGGCGGCCCAGGCCGCGGGGAACAGCGTTATCACCGTGAATGGCCGCATGATCGAAAACCTGCACGTGCGTGACGCGCAGCGGATCCTCGCCCTGGCCGATCTCATCGCCGAACTCGAATCCCAATGACGTTCCGCCCGAGCCCATTTCGGGTGGATCTGCTGCAAGGAAAGGTGGCGCTGGTCACCGGTGGGGCCACCGGATTGGGTTTGGAGATCGCCCGGGTATTGGGCAGCCATGGCGCTCGCGTGGCCATCTGCAGCCGAAAGGAACCCAATCTTCAGGCCGCGGTTAGGACGTTGCGGGAAGAGGGGATTGAGGCCGTTTACGGCGTCTGCGACGTCCGTAGCAGTGACGAGGTCACGGTCGTCGTCGAGGACGTGCTGGCCGCCTTCGGTCGACTCGACATTGTCGTCAACAACGCCGCCGGGAATTTCCCGGTCCCGATCAGCGACCTGAGCGCGGGCGGATTCAAAGCGGTGGTCGACATCGATCTACTCGGCACATTCAACGTATCCAAAGCGGCGTACGACCTTTGGCTGCGTGAGCACGGTGGGGCCGTGGTGAACATCAGCGCGGCGATCCAGTACCGGGGCATGGCGCTGCAGGCGCACGTCGTGTCGGCCAAAGCCGGCGTTGACGCGTTCAGCCGTGCCTGTGCGATCGAATGGGGGCCCGATGGAGTTCGGGTCAATGTCGTTGCCCCCGGGGCGATGTCGGGGACCGAGGGCGTCCGCAGAATCGCCGGCGACGACCAGCACCGAGCCATCCAGAACCCGCTGCGGCGCCCCGGCTCGACCACCGAGGTCGCCGAGACGGTGTTGTTCCTGGTCAGCGATGCCGCGTCCTACGTGACGGGGGCCGTGCTGGTGGTCGACGGCGGCGGCTGGCTGACGGCCAGCGGCGTACCGGATCTGCCGGGCTATCGCTGACTAACGGTCACACAACGGTGAGGTCACGGGTGAGGTCCCAGGTGGCGCTGCCGATTAGGTGTTTGGCGCGTTTTCGCATTATTCTTGCGCGCGGCCCATTGTCGACTCAGGAAAAGCAGATGCTTATTCAGCCCACCCTGCGACGTGCGCAATCGCCGCGCAGCGCTGCGCATGTGACCTTCCCAAAGGTCGGTCAGTGCTTCGACATCGAGATCACCCGGGACACCGATGGGTGGCTCGTCCGGATCCCCGAGATCGACGCCGTCGCGCGCGCCAGCCGCCGGGCCACCGTCGACTTGGTAGCGCGCGAATGCATCGCCGCCCGCACCGGCATCCCGGTCGGTTACATCATCGTTTACGTCTCGAAAGAGACCCGCTAGTCCTGCGGCCTGTCGCGCCTTACGCGACGTACCCGCGGGGCAACACGGAGAAGTCGACGCACGCTGCGGCCATGATGTCGCCGAGTTCTGGCGCGACCGGCCCGCGAAGTTTTAGGAGCGCACCCGCTGACGGCGTCTTCTGGGTGTTGACGTTGTAATCGAACAGCAATTGCATGGCCTCGGAATCGATGTCGTGCCAGCCGGTGTGAACAGTTATCAAAGTCAGGACACCGATTTCGTCACCGGTGGGAGACAGGATCCGGTGGTTCCACGCGCGATCGGCCTTGAAGCCGGAATGCGGCGCAACCACTGCCAGAACGGTTCCGTGGCCGTCTTCGAACCTCGCTGCACCGTCGGCCGGCACGATTCTGCCGACGGGTGAGTTCTGTCGGGTGATGGTCGTGGTCCCTGCCACCGCGATCCGCAGTTCGTCGCCTGCGGCGCTGGACAGGGTGTATTCGCTCTTGCCGCCGTTCTTGAATCCGAACAGCACGCTCGCACCGCCCTTTTGTTGGGCGCGCGCCAATTCATCGCCGTCGGGAGTGGCGAGTTGGATCCGCAATGCGTTGGACGCCGACTTCGTCAATCGTGCTGTGACGGTGGTTGCGTCGCCAAGAATGGGCATCCCGAAAGCTTAGACGTCCGCGCCCCTAGCCCCAACGGTTCAGATCTTCACCGTCAGTGGCCAGACCTTCCAGATGTCGTCGCAGTACTCGGCGATGGCGCGATCGGACGAGAACTTGCCGCTGCGCGCGGTATTCAGGATCGACATCTTGGTCCACGACTCCCCATCCAGCCATGCGGCACTCACGCGGGCCTGGCACTCCACATAGGAGGCGTAGTCGGCGCACACCAGGAAGGGGTCGTCGTAACGCAGGTTGTCCACCAGCGGCTTGAACACCTCGGTGTCGCCGTGCGAGAACGTGCCGTCAGCAATGAGATTCAGCACCGAGGCCAGCTCGTCATTGCTGTCGATGAAATCCGACGGGCGGTAACCGCTCGCCTTGAGTGCCTCGACCTCGTCGACGGTTAGGCCGAACAGGAAGAAGTTTTCCGCTCCGGCCTCTTCACGAATCTCGACGTTGGCTCCGTCGAGCGTGCCGACTGTCAGGGCGCCGTTGATCATGAACTTCATGTTGCCGGTGCCGGAAGCTTCCTTGCCTGCGGTGGAAATCTGCTCGGACACGTTGGCGGCCGGGTAGATCAGGTGCGCGTTCTGGACGTTGAAGTTCGGGATGAACGCGACCTTCAGGAACTTGTTGACCTCCGGGTCGTTGTTGATCGTCTCGCCAACGGCGTTGATCAGCTTGATGATTCGCTTGGCCAAGAAGTAACCGGGAGCTGCTTTGCCACCAAAGATGAAGGCGCGCGGTGGAATTGACAGCTCGGGGTTCTGCTTGAGCCGGTAGTACAGCGCGATGATGTGCAGAACGTTGAGATGCTGGCGCTTGTACTCGTGAATTCGCTTGACTTGGATGTCGAAGATCCATTGCGGGTTCAGCTCGACGCCGGTCGTCTCCTTGATGAAGTTGGCCAGCCGGGCCTTGTTGTTGCGCTTGATGTCGCGCCACTGCTCCCGGAAGGAGGCGTCGTCGACGAACGGTTCCAGACCACGCAGCTTGCCCAGGTCCGTTAACCAGCCGTCCCCGATGGTGCGATCCAGCAGCTCGCGCAGCCCCGGGTTGGACAGGGCCAGGAATCGCCGCGGTGTCACGCCGTTCGTCTTGTTGCTGAACCGCTCGGGCCACATTTCGAAGAAGTCTTTGAGTACACTCTCTTTCAGCAGCTCCGAGTGCAGCGCGGCGACGCCGTTGATGGCGTGGCTGCCGACCGTGGCCAGGTGTGCCATCCGGACGTTCTTCCCACCGTCCTCGCCGATCAGCGACATCCGACGGACGCGGTCCGCGTCGCCGAGGAATCGGGTGCGCACCTCGTTGAGGAACCGCCGGTTGATCTCGTAAATGATCTCCAGGTGTCGCGGCAGCGATTCGCCGAAGAGCTCCAGCGGCCAGGTCTCGAGCGCTTCCGGCAGCAGGGTGTGGTTGGTGTAGGCGAATGTCGCGACGGTGATGTCCCACGCCTCTTCCCACTCCAGGTGTCGCTCGTCGATCAGCAGCCGCATCAACTCGGCGACGCCGATGGACGGGTGAGTGTCATTGAGCTGCAGGGCGAATCGCTGGGGCAACTCCCGGACACCCGCGTCGGCGAGATCGTCCATGATGTGCAGCACGTGCTGCAGCGAGCAGGACACGAAGAAGTGCTGCTGCAGCAGACGAAGCCGCTTGCCGGCCTCCGGCTCGTCGTTGGGGTAGAGCACCTTGGTGACCGTCTCCGACGTCACCTCGTCCTCGACCGCCTTGTAGTAGTCGCCGGTGTTGAAGGCGTCCAGCGCAAACGACTTGACCGCCCGCGCGCTCCACAGGGTCAGCACGTTGCAGGTGTTGACGCCGTAACCCTGGATGGGAGTGTCGAAGGCGGTGCCCTTCAGTAACAAACCGGGCACCCATCGGGAGCGCTCCCGGCCGGTGTCGTCGCTGTAGCGCTCGACGTGGCCGCCCCATTTGACGAAGTAGTTGACGTCGGGTTTGGCGATCTCCCAGGGGTTTCCGCGATCCAGCCAGTTGTCGGTCTGCTCGACCTGCCAGCCGTCGTGGATCTCCTGGTCGAAAATGCCGAATTCGTAACGGATTCCGTAACCGATTGCCGGACGTTCGAGGGTGGCCAGCGAGTCCAGGTAGCAGGCCGCGAGCCGGCCCAGGCCGCCGTTGCCCAATCCCGGTTCTTCCTCGCAGGCCAGCACTTCGTCGAGGCGCTGTCCCATCGCGGCCAGGGCAGACTTCGCAGCGCCCTCCAGGCCCAGGTTCAGCAGGTTGTTGCCCAGCTGCGGGCCCATCAGGAATTCGGCCGACAAGTAGCAGGTCACCTTGCGTCCGAGGTCGAGCGAGGTCTGCGTTGACGCCACCCGGCGGTCCTGCATGCGGTCGCGCACGGCCAGCGCCAGCGCCCGGTAGTAGTGCTCGGGCCGCAGGGCCGCGGCCGGGCGGCCGATCGAGTAGCGCAGGTGATCGGTGATCGCGCGCTGCAGCGCGGGGGCGCCCATCCCGGTGCGAGAGTGCTCGGCCAGGTCGGCGGGCCTGGAGGGGGCGGCAGACAATCCGTCGGAGGGGGTGTGGTCGAGATCGGTCATGGTGATTCCTACTCCCTAGAGGTGGTGGCAGTATCGCACCGATCTGCCGAGCTTCGCGCAGTTCGTCAGTCTGGCAGCGGTGTTTGCACACCAAGCGCGAAATTGACGACCGTCACGTGAACGCAACGTCACGCACTGGCGACGAAACGGCGCTGTCGTCGGCGGCGAAGGCCGGCCGGATCAGCTGAGCTGGACGTCGCTCACGTCGATCGACACCATGAGCTCGTCGGGCATCAGCCGGCCGCTGTCGTCACAGCGATACGCCCGGCGCCTGGACGGCAGCTTGATGCCGTCGGCCTCCACCGGGTCGTAGACGTATTGGATCGCGGCGAACCCGCCGGCGACGTCGACACGGTAGTCGTGGCGGCGCAGCAGGTGGTCATCGCCGAAGTAGAACTCTTGGGTGCTGCTGTGGCTGGCGAAGTGGTCGGGAAAACGCACTTGTAGTCCTGGCCAGCGCTCACCGTTGTCTTCGACGGGATCGATGTCGTTGACCACGAATCCGGGCAGTGTCATAAAGAACGGTGTGGTCAGATAGGTCCATAGGGCGTAGCCGTTAAAGTAGGCGCGCTGCAACGGATCCCACGGCGTGGTCAATACGTGGCCGGCGAACGATTCGCGCGGGTCGCTAAGTTGGGCGACGACACGGCCGTCGAGCTTTTCGATCGCAATGCGCTCGGGCGTGAAATCGGTTTTCTGGTCGGCCGCACCAAATGGTTGTACGGAAGCCCATTCGCGTTGCAGCGCAACAGTCATTCTCCGCGGCGTCGGATCTTGCGGCTGGCCCTTGACCTCCCATAACTTGCCGCCACTGACGATGGTCGCCTCCATCGAATCGAACTGGCGCCAGCGACCAAGTCCTCCGTGTGCCGCGAGCACGGCATCAAGCAGGCCCGACATCGATCGATCATAGGCCGAGGTTTCGGCTCCAGAGTGTCCCTGTCAATACCAGGTATCAATCGGGATCGGCTGGCGCGCCGGTCGCTGGAATTTCGAATCTGCGCAGCTTGCTGATTGGCGCAGGTACCCAACTTCATTGAAAGGAATTTGTCATGTGCGTCATCCACTTTCACGCGTCGACCACGTCGACCCCCGAGCAGTTCATCGCCGGGCTCACCGACTTCGGACCGGGACGGTCGAAGATTTTCAAGAACAGCGCCGATGCCTATCTGACGGTGCATGCCAGCGGCCCCGTTGCAGCCGATGTCACGGAGGGGTCGGGCGGCATTTGGGAACGATTGCTTTACGACTGGTCGGACCCGATTCACGTCAAGCTCACGACCATCGATTCCAATGTGTTTGGCGGAGCCTCCGGCTACACCTACACGCTCACCCGGCAGCCAGGCGGAACGACCGACATCGATGTCGTCATCGTCCGCGAGGGGAAGAACCTGAAGGGACGGGTGCTGTCATTCGTGCTGGGAACCGTCGGCAAGGGGTCCTTGGGTAAGGCGTTCTCCAACAGCGTCAAGGCGATTGAAGCTCGCAGCATAGCGAGCGCTCCTGGGGCTTGATCCGCCCAGAGCAAGCTGATGCCCACAGCGCTACGAAGCTGTGGGCATCAGCTATTCTGCTCTAGATCAATACTTTTCGGACTTCTTGTGGTGCTCGGTGTCCCGCTTTTCGCTCCCATGGCCAGGTCATCAGCGCCCAGATCACGCCAACAATGGCGATCTCCGCCAGCACGTAGAACGGCCAGGGCCCTAGAAAGTCCAGGACTGAGGCGTTGGCGGGTTTCCGGTTGAGAAAACCGTAGTTGGTTCCCGCGATTGTGTTGAAGACCAAGGTGAACGCTCCCCACGCGAGGGTCGTGAGGACCGCGAAGCGATAACTGCGCCAACCCGGCCGGTTCCCGTAACCCCAAGTCAGATAGATGGCCGCCCATACAACGAGCAGGTGCAACGCAAAGAATGTAAGGAAGCTATGGCTAGGGAAGTCTGCTGCGTTGAGATCCGGTGTGATCAATGCCTGTGAGCTCAGGGGGAGACCCCAGTAATAGACGAGAGTGGCGGCCCATGTGCGCTGCGACCACAGAGCGTACGCCGCCGTGAGTTCGGCGACATCGCACAGTTGTAACGGCACCGACTGGGCAATGGCCGGCTGGACCAGTTTGTACACCATCGCCACGCCGAAAATCGTCATGATCACAACACCCAGGACGCGACCGAAGTGCCGCGCCTGCGATTCGGTCTGCCGGCGCCCAACCCACACCAACGCGGCGGACCCGATCACGAAAGCGAAGAGCACCGCCAAATGTGATGGGCCGTAAGCGGAGAACTGCCGCGTCGCGGGAGTCGTGGCCAAATTTGCCGCCGTGACTATCGCCAAAGTTGCAATCAAATAGCACATCACGTGCCTCCCGCCAAACTGAGATGTGATGATCGGGCTGTAGCTCAGTTGAGACATGACTTATCTCCTTTTGAATTGCCGGTTTTCGGTGTTTGCGAGGTGTTCGGTGGATCGCGCAATCGCGGCGCGGAGGAACTAGTCCATGGCGGGCTCGCGCCCCTGTTCGGCATCGGCGCCGAGCTGCCGGCGGAAAGCGGGGACGCTGTAGCCCGTTACCACCGCGTCGGTCCGGGCGCGCACCGTGGCGGAGCGCGGTAGGCCGAACAGCGGTCCGATCTCGCCGAAGTAGTCGCCGGACTTGGCGATTCGGAGCACTTCTCGGCTGCCGTTCGCCGGTTGACGGACCATCTCGAGCTCGCCTTCAGAAACTGTGTAAATCAGATCGGATAGCGCGCCTTGGTCGAACAGCACTGTTCCCGCCTTGAGCTGAATCGTCTCGTGGGCGCGGTTGACCAAGGTCGTCGTCGGCACCATCTCGATCACACGGTCGGCCATCGGGAGTAACCGAGGGTCATGGGTGGCCACGACGACCATGCGATCGCCGGTCGCAAGTTCGCGAATCAGGCGGAGTATCTCCTCGACCTGGAGGTAGTCGAGATGTGCTGTCGGTTCGTCAGCCAGGATCAGCGGCGGATCGAGGGCGATCGCGCGCGCGACCGCTACCCGTTGTTGCTGGCCGCCGCTGAGATCGCCCGGTCGATGGGACATCCTGTCCCGCAACCCGACACGGGTCAGCAGCTCCTCGGCGCGCAGGCGCGCCTGGCCGCGTGACCTTCCTGCTGCGCGCAGCGGCACCATAACGTTCTCGAGCGCCGTCAAGCTTGGCACCAGGTTGAACGCCTGGAACACGATGCCGACGTCGCGCCGCCGGTATTGCGTCATCGCGCGGCGGCTCAGCCCGGTCACTACCACGTCACCGACGGTGATCCGGCCGGACGTGGGTGTCAGGAGTCCACCGAGGCACGAGAGCAGTGTCGTTTTCCCGCAGCCGCTGGGGCCGAGCAGGATGGTCAACGAGCCGGCGTCCAGTTCAAGGTTCAGCCCGTCGATCGGGCGGATGGCACTGCCGCCGCTTGAGTATTCGACGACGAGGTCATCGATGCGTAAACCGAGCATGATTAGGGACCTCCAAATGCGTGTGCGGGATCGACGGCGGCAGCCCGTCGGACTGCCGTGGCGCTGGCCAGCAGACCGACCCCGCCGGCGATTACCGCCAGTAGTGGGTAGGCCGCCGGGGGCTCGATGACGTTCATCGGGAACAGCGGTGCGAGCAAGCGAGCAAGCCCGGCGCCGAAGGCCGCAGCGAGGGTGGTGACGACGATCGCTTGCAGCACAAGGCCGGCCAGTACCGATCGCGTCGCGACGCCGATCGCCTTGAATACCGCGAAGTCACGCATGCGCTCCAGCGCGGACAGATAGACGACACCGCCCACAATCAACGCCGCCACGATCCACAGCAGAATGGCAACAATCCTGATCGCCTGGACCGCGATTCTGGTCGGCCGCATCAGGTCGTCGACCGCAACTGCGCGGTTGACAACCCGGTATCCGTCGGGAACCTGCGAGAGCGTGCCGCGAACCCCGATCGATGAGATGAGCGGCTGGCCGCCGAACTCCAGTTGTTGAACCCCCTCGGTCGTCACGAAGAGGTTGGGTGTCTTTGCCAGCGAGGTGGAATCGTTGACGATGCCGACGATCAGCAGCTTGCGCGAACCGACCTCGAGCTCTTCGCCGATCCGGCGGCCAATCGTGCTCGAAACCGCCAATTCGTCGGGGCCTGATGGTGCCCTGCCCTCGGACATCGCCGGCATACCCGGACCACCCGACGGTGCCCCAAACATGGCAGCCGGGTGCGTGGAGTCGCCGTTCTTGAACGTCGCACCCTTGTACGTGAGGGGAGCCGCGGCAACGACTCCCGGCTCGCTGGCGACCAACTTCAGTTCCGCCTGCGGGAAGGGTGCGGAACCCAGGAAGGGTCCGGTCGCGCCCGATTTGATCAGGAACACGTCAACGCCCAGGGACTCGACGGTGCGCTCATCCTCCACGCGGAACCCGTTCGCGAGCCCGGTGAGGACGAGCGTCATCGCGAATACCAGCCCGGTGACGATGATCGCGATCACGAAGCGCCATTTGCGCCACTGCATGTCGCGCAATGCGGTGAAAAGCATGATTACCACCTTCCGCCGCGCATGCGGGCCTGAGCGGCAACATGTTTGGCACACAGCGCGATAAGTAAGCCAACGGTGATCAGTGCAGCCGCCGTCGTTGGCATGGAGTGAAACCAGAGCGATGCTTGGTTGTGAACTTGTGCCGTGCCTCGCGCGGCAAAGCGAATCACAAACGTAAGGGCGTCAACAGCATTCATCTCCGAATGCTTGAGCGCCCGTGTCGCGGTCAGCCGAGCGAGACCCGAACCGGTGGACACAACCCCATGCCGCCGGTCGGCCGCCTCCGCGCGGGGCCGTGCGTGCAACATCACGGTGGCAGTCACGGCATCCTCCCTGTCGTCTGATGTTCCAAAAAGCCCGTACTGCGGGCCGTGTATCCACCATCCGCGCCCCGGCGATCGGCTGGGGATGCCGCATTTATCCCCAGTAGTGGCAGGGACAGGATCGGGTTTGTGGACAGATTTCGCTCTGGGCGAATTGGCGAAGTGGTTGTAGGCTCTGCAAACACACCGACTGGGTGGCAGCAACGGCGCTGAGCCACGGGGCTGGCATCACGCGGCGCCTCGTCGGCGGTCATACCCGGGTCGAAAGGTATTGGCTGTGGATACGAGGCGGCCCAAGCGGCGAAATATCGGCCAAATCTTCAGCAAGCTATGGCTTCTAGCGGTCATCCTCGTTGTTGCCACCGTCGTCGTCTACGGCGTGAACATGGTTCGACGCTCGTCCGACGCGATCAGCAACCCGCCCGCCACACCCACCATTCCCGCGACCATCGTGCAGATCAATCCAAAGAACGTCACCTACGAGGTCTTTGGAGCGCTCGGCGGCGGCGGCAAAGTGACGTACGCGGATCTCAATAGCCGGCCGATCGAAGTCACGCTTGCGTCGCTGCCCTGGTCTCATTCGGAAACGACGATGGCGTCCTCGGCCACGTTGAGTCTTGTCGCACAGGTCGACGGCGATTCGGTGGGTTGTCGGATCCTTGTCGACGGCCAGGTCCGCGATCAGCACTCGGTTACTCACGACTCGGCGGCGGTCGCATGCACGGTGACGGCGGCATGAGCACCGCCCCGCCCGACACACGCCCGGACGCCGAACGGGTGAAGCGGCCTCGCGTCGCGAAAGCACTTCGCGCGCTGGCGATTCCGATTCTCATCCTCTGGATACTGGCCGCGATCGTGACGAACGTATTCGTACCGTCCATTGAGGTGAATACCGCGGCCAATGCCGAGGCCGAAGTTCCTCGCGACGCGCCGTCGTCGCAGGCGGCCATCCTGCAAGGAAGGGCATTTCACGAATCGGATTACACCAGTGCCGCCGTCATACTTTTCGAGACCAAGGGCCGCAAGCTCGGTGAACAAGACCATCAGTATTACAACGAGGTGGTCCGCCGGCTCCAGCAAGACAAACAGCACGTGCAGTCGCTGTTGAACCTGTGGGGCAAGCCGGTGACGATGTCGGGGCAGCAGAGCGCCGACGCCGAAGCCGCAACGCTAACAGTGCGCCCGACCGGCGATTTGGGCGATGCCAGCTCGAACCACTCGATCAACGCAATCCGAGACATCGTGGCCAAGGTTCCAAAACCGAGCGGCCTCAATGTCTATGTCAGCGGACCCTCTCCGCTCGCTTCAGATACTCTGCACGCCGCCGACGAGAGCCTGACCACGCTGACGATCGTGACGATCATCTTGATCATCGTGATGCTGCTTCTGGCCTACCGCTCGATTACGCGTGCATTGATACCGCTGGCGGGCGTGCTCATTACGTTGGCGACCGCACGAGGCGTGGTCTCGTTTCTCGTCGGGCTCCACGTGCTTGGGATCTCGTCGTTCGCGACCAATATGGTGGTCGCATTGGTGCTGGGTGTCAGCACGGACTACGGCATCTTTTATCTCGGTCGATACCACGAGGCGCGGCGAGCAGGCTTCGACAAAGAGGCTGCCTACTACACGTCGGTGGCGAACACGTCTCACGTGGTCATGGGATCCGGCATGGCGATCTCGGGTGCGACGCTCTGCCTCAGCCTCACCAAGCTGAATTACTTCCGCACGCTGGGACCGCCCTGCTTTGTCGCGATGGTGGTCGCCGTTGCCGGTGCGCTCACCCTCGGCCCCGCCCTGCTT
The DNA here is from genome assembly GCF_036409155.1 of Mycobacterium sp. 050128. Taxonomy (NCBI): domain Bacteria; kingdom Bacillati; phylum Actinomycetota; class Actinomycetes; order Mycobacteriales; family Mycobacteriaceae; genus Mycobacterium; species Mycobacterium sp. 050128. Next base: position 73,767 of record NZ_JAZGLW010000005.1, read on the forward strand.
ACCTTGGGCAGCAAGATCAAATACCTAGAGGCACCGCGGCCGACGGGCCCCATGTGGCGCAGGCTGGGGACTGCTATCGCCCGATGGCCGGCGGCGGTGCTGGCGATAGCGATCCTGGTGATCCCGTTGGCGATCTTGAATCTCGCGACCTACAAGGTCAGTTATAACGACCGGGATTTCGCGCCCACCACCGTCGAGTCGAGCAAAGGTTATGCCGCCTCCGACAGACACTTCCCCAAAAGTGAACTGTCCACCGATGTTCTCTACGTGCAATCCGATCACGACATGCGCAACACCACCGACATGATCACCCTGGACCGAATTGCCAAGAGCCTCGTCCGTCTTCCGGGTATCGCGCTGGTGCAAGGCATCACCAGACCCAACGGCCGAGCGATCGAACACGCTTCACTCCCGTATTCCTTGGGTGCCATGGGGACGAAACTCGGCGAAAACATCGGTTTCCTGCGTGATCGCATCGCCGACATCGACACGCTGGCAGCCAAGACGGGAGCCGTGATCGAATCAACCAGGCGATTGGAAGACATCACCCAAGAGTTGAGCGTTGGCACCCACATATCGCGCGAATCCGCCGAGCGGCTAAAGTCTTTCAGCGAGGAAGCCCGAGATCACCTCGCCGATTACGACGACTTCTCCAGGCCCATGCGCAGCTACTTCTACTGGGAGAAACACTGCTTCGACATCCCGATATGCTGGGCACTTCGGTCCCTCCTGGAGTCCGTCGACAGCGTCGACGAGATAACCAACGAGCTCGGGAATGAGGTACACGGCCTCACGATCATCGACACGGTCACCCCGCGGATCATCACCCAGATACACACCCTCGCAACAAATTTAGAGTCAATACGGTCGCTGACGCTCACGCTCCAAAGCACGCTGCATGCGATCATCCCACAGCTGGACGTTTTCATTAACCCCTTGGTCGACATGGCCCAGGCTTTCGATGCCGCAAAGAATGATGACTTTTTCTTCCTGCCGCCCGACGCACTCACCACGCCCGACTTCAAGGTCGGCATGGACTTCTTCATGACCCCCGATGGCAGGGGCGCCCGCACCATCGTCTATCACCAGGGTGAGGCGATGAGCCCGGAGGGAATCAAACAGATCAAGGATGTGTCCGCTGCGGCGCAAGAATCCATCAAGGGCACGCCGCTATCGAACGCGAAGCTATACGTAGCCGGTGCCGCGTCGAACTACCGTGACGTGGAAGACTTCTCGTACAACGACCTGATTATCATGATGCTTGCGACGTTGGGATTGGTGTTCATCATCGTCTTGGTGATCACCCGGGCGCTGGTTGGCTCAGTCGTAGTGCTCATCACCGTAATCCTTTCTTTCGCAGGAAGTTTAGGATTGGCTACCTTTGTGTGGGAGACACTCCTGGGCATACAACTGCACTGGCTGACGATTCCGATTTCCTTCATTGTTCTTGTCGGAGTGGGCTGCGACTACAACCTACTGCTGCTATCGCGCTACAAAGAGGAGATTGGCGCCGGATTCGGGACCGGCCTGATTCGGGCGATGGCGGGCTCCGGAAACGTCGTGGTGACCGCGGCCCTCGTCCTTGCCGGCACGATGCTTGCGCTGCTTTCCAGCGACGTCGTGAACATCGGCCAAGCGGGCTCGACGATCTGTATCGGGTTGATTTTCGACATGATGATCGTGCGTCTTTTCTTGGTGATGCCGCTTGCCCGGATACTCGGTCCGTGGTTCTGGTGGCCCCAAAAGATTCGAAGGAGCCCCGGCCTTGGCGTGGCGCGCTAGCCAGCCGGGGTCGACAGGCGCCGGAGTTCGTCGAGTGCCTGCGCCGAGACGCTGCCCGCCTCGGCGCGATACATCACCACGTGCTCACCCCCTGGATACGGAGCGTTCAACCTGCTCCGGTGCAGATAAAGCTCGCCGACGAGCGGATGACGGTAGTGATGGATACCCAAGCGGTAACCCACATCCGCGCGCGGCCATAGTTCGCGGAAACGATCACTGGCAGAACATAATTCATCAACCAGAGCCCGCATGCGAGGTTCCTCCGGCCAGCGACCGCCAAGGTCGCGCAAACCAGAGACGGCACTTGCTGTTGCGTCGTCCCAATTGACATAGAGCTGCCGGGCGGCGGGGTCTAGCAGGCGCCAGCGCAGGAAATTCTGTCCGGGTGTGAACTCAGGCGACAGCGCGCGCGCCATCGGATTTGCCGCCATGACATCCAAGTACCTGTTGACCAGGGCGGCCGGTATCAAAAACTGATTGATTACCTCTGGGAATGCGTAGGCCGGTGCTGCTTCCACATGACACAGATCTGACCCGGTCGGAGCGGCCAGGTACTGCAGATGCTGCCTGGCCAGGGGTTCGAGGCGCAACGCCTGGGCGAGCGCGTCGATAACCTGCTGCGATGGGTTCTTGTCGCGGCCCACTTCCAATCGCAGGTAGTACTCGGCACTGATTCCGGCCAGCATTGCCAGCTCTTCGCGGCGCAAACCCTCGACACGGCGCCGCGCCCCCGGCACCAGGCCGACGTCCTCGGGCCGCACCTGCTGGCGCCGGGCGCGCAGGTAATCACCCAGCGCGTTGGCTTTCATCGCCACCGTTCGAGTCTAAACCTGCCCGCTGGTGAACTGTCGATACTTTGCTAACGACGCTGCAGCTCAGCAGATGGCGTCGGGCTGGTCGCGTCTCACCCGCCCGTGTCGAGGATGAGGCGGTCGCGGCGGTTGCACCCATTCCGCCCTACTGGCTTCGAACAACCGTCCGATCTCGTCGATGTGCATGTCGGCGAGGTCCCACACATCGGGCACCAGGTCGCGGTCGGCGATGAAGCCGAAATCGAGTCTGTCGAGGTAACTCACCACGGTGATATTGAGTCCCTGTCCGTCGGTGACGATTGACACCGGGAACTGATGGCACAGTCGGGCGCCCGCGATATACATGGGCTGGCGCGGCCCCGGCACGTTGGAGATCACCAGGTTGAACGGCTGTGCGAAACGATCAGCCAACCGCAGCCGCGACGCGAGTCGCACCGCCGAGGTGGTCAGCACCGGGGTGGAGAGCTGGGTCAGGTCGACCAGTTCATCGGCCGGCACCATGTCGAGGGTGCGCTTCGCGTTTTGCATCGCCTCGCTGCATCGGGCGATGCGTTCCAGCGGGTCGGCACAATTGGTCGGCAACTCGGCGACGAGGGCCGAGACACGGTTGGTCCATGGGTCGTCCTCGTCACCGGTGCGGGTCGACACCGGCACCATGGCGCGCAGCGGCCGCTCGGGCAGCGCGTCATGAGACAGCAGATACTGGCGGAGCCCGCCCGCGCAGATTGCCATCACGATGTCATTCACGGTGCCTCCGGTGGCGTTCTTGAGCGCCTTGACATTCGCCAAAGATGTTGTGCGCATCGCGAATCGGCGATGGTTTGTGATCGACTTGTTCCACGGGGTCGGTGGCGCCTGCGTCGTCGGGAAGATGCGGGGCCCGTCGGGGCGACCGAGCCGGGCGACGGCCTTGACCGCTGCCCCGGCCTGCCCGGCCGCGCCGCTGACGCTGTTGACACCTGCGGCGTGGGCGACCTTGCCAACTAGACGTGCTTGAATCCGCATGGCCTTGAACGGATTTCGAGCAAGTTGGACCGCGGTGCGCCGCAACAGCTCCACGGTGCTCGGCACAGGCTCGGTCACCCAAAGGGGGCCACTGCCCGGCGCTGGCGCGTCGGCGTCGGGATCGGTGAGGATCTTCAGCATGAGCTGCCCGGCGGCCCCGTCGATGGTGGCGTGGTGATACTTGGTGAGCAGCGCCCACCGTCCGCTGTGCAGGCCGTCGACGACATAGACCTCCCACAGCGGACGCGTCCGATCCATGGGGCGACCGACAATCCGGGAAACCTGATCGGCCAGTTGATCGACCATGCCCGGTTTGGCCAGATGGATTTCCCTGATATGGAAGTCGAGGTCGAGTTTAGGGTCGGTTACCCAGTACGGATGGTCCAGCCCGAATGGCACCTCGACAAGGCGGCGGCGCAGTGGCTCGATCTGTCCGACGAGGGAGGCGTACTTGGCGTAGACAGCCGCGAATGGGTCGTAGTCTGCGCTGGGCCGCTCGAAGATCATCAATCCCGTGACGTGCCCGAAGGTCGTCGGCGTCTCCATGTACAGAAACGTCGCGTCCAGGCCGCTGAGTTGCTTCACGAATGGTTCCTTACGTGGTGAGCATTCCGCCTTCGACGGGCAGCGTGATTCCGGTGATGTAGCTGCTGGCGTCGCTGGCGAGGAATAGCAGTGCGGCGCTGAGTTCTTCGGGCTCACCGAGACGCCCGCATAGTGTGCGCGGCAGGATCGCTGAGTCGAAGTATTCGGTCTCGAACTGGTCGGTCATCTCGGATGCGAAATAGCCCGGCGCGATTGCGTTTACGCGGATACCCCGGCGCCCGGTCCATTGCTGGGCAAGGTCGCGGGTCAGGCCGATCAACCCCGCTTTGGACGACGCATAGGCGGCCTGCGGCAGCCCCGCAGTGGTCAAGCCCAGCACGCTGCTGACGTTGATGATCGAGCTGCCCGGTTGCATCACGCGACCACATTCCTGGGCCATCCAGTAGCAGCCGTTGAGATTGAGGTCGATGACCGATCGGAACTGGTCCGGAGTCTCGCGAGTGGCCGGCACTGCGGTTCCCACCCCGGCGTTGTTCACCAGAATGTCCACCCGCCCAAATTCATCCAGCGCGGCGCGCACCAAAGCGCGGCAGTCGCCGGGGTCGGTCACATCCGTTGGGACCGCGACAGCTTTTCCGCCGGCTGCCTCGACCCGCGCACGTGTCTGCTGCAGCCGGTCGACGCGCCGGGCGCCGAGCGCCACATGGGCGCCCGCCTCGGCCAGGGCCTGCGCGAACGCAACTCCGAGGCCGCTGGACGCGCCGGTGACGACGGCCACCCGGTCGTCGATACGAAAGCGGTCAAGCACGGGCATAGCGACACTCCTCTAGGTCCGAACGGGGCCCACGCCCGTTCTCCAACACTATGCATCATATTTGTATCTGTTGCATATATGCATCTAATGCGACATCTATCACACGGCGGTGTTCCGGTCGACCGCGCCGCCTGAGTCCAAAGGTTCGCGTAATGCGCTCGTACATAACGGAGTTGGTGATCTCATACGTCGTCATGGCCACTATTTCACGCGTGGTTGGCCCAACGGTAGGCAACATTTGCTAGTCTGGTGCATATGCCGCATGCCGAAACGCCCCTCTCCCGCATGTTGGCGGAGGAGCGCAAGCCTGATGCCTTGACCGCCTTCCGAGTAGCCCGGCGGTGGTTCACGGCCGGGCGCCGCATCGAAATGCAGGAACTGGCCCATGAACTCGGCGTAAACCGTGCCACCCTGTTTCGCTGGGTCGGCGGGCGCGATGACCTGCTCGGCGAGATTCTGTGGTCGCTGGCTGAGCCGGCGCTTACTGCCGCGGTCGAGGCCTCCGACGGCAACGGGGCGCAGCGCATCACCGGGGCGATCGGCCACTTTGCGGCCATGCTCGACCGAGCCGACTTCCTTCGCGAATTTCTGCGACGAGAGCCGGAACGTGCGCTGAGAATTCTCACCACCCGCGCCGGCCCAGTGCAGGGGGGCCTGGTGGCCGCCATCGAGACCCTACTCAAGGACGAAGTCTCACAGGGCAACCTGCATTCAAGACTTCCGCTGCATGATTTGGCCTACCTCATCCTCCGGATCGTCGAGTCGTTCCTGTACGCCGAATACATCACCGGCGAGGAACCTGATATCGCAATGGCGGAATTAGCGGTCGGGGCACTTCTCGGACACCACGACTCCGATACCGATTGACTCCTCTCGCCGCGTACGGTTAACGCTCACTGCCACAACACTTATGCAAATTCGGCGTCTGCGTTCGCGCCCCGATTGTGGCGGGTGCGCAAATCTGATGAAGCGGCTCAGCAAGAACCAGCCCGCCTGGTAATGCCTCGCCGCGCGACCAGCGCGTAAGCCTGTCCCTGTCAGTACCGGGGATAAAGGCGGCATCCCCAGCTCATTCGCAGAGCGCGGATGGTGAACGTATGGGCTAGTGGCCGACAAGCCAATCGGCGAGACCCACCCACAACACCGAGCAAGAGAGGATGTCATGACCACCACAGTGACGCTGCCTTCGACTCCCCAGCCGTATCTGGAGCGCGGACTGCTGCCGGCCGATTTCTACTCCTACGAGGAGCTGCTGTCAGATGCAGAGCGGGAGAAGGTCGCCCGCATCCGCGAATTCTTCCGCGCGGAGGCCGCCCCGGTCGTCGAAGACTACTGGGCGCGAGCCGAGTTCCCGCACGAGCTCGTCAAGGGGTTCGCGAAGCTGGGCCTGCTGGACTGGGCCGATCCTGACTCGTCGGATCCTGCGCCGAGCAACCTGATGACGGGCATCACCGCGATGGAGATGGCTCACGCCGACCCGTCGCTCTCGGTGTTCTTCGGGGTGCACTCCGGGCTGGCGATGGGCTCCATCCTCACTTGTGGATCGGACGAGCAGAAGCGTCGCTGGCTGCCTGCGATGAGCCGTTTCGAGAAGATCGGCGCATTCGCGTTGACCGAGCCGCACGGCGGCTCCGACGTGGCGGGCGGGATGGAGACCACCGCCCGTCGCGACGGTGACGAGTGGGTGCTCAACGGCGCCAAGCGCTGGATCGGCAACGCCACCTTCGCCGACCTGGTCGTGGTCTGGGCCCGCGATGTCGAGACGAACCGGGTGCTGGGTTTCGTGGTGGAGAAGGGCACACCCGGTTTCACCGCCACGAAGATCGAGAACAAGTTCGCGCTGCGCATCGTGCAGAACGCCGACATCGTGCTCGACGAGTGCCGGGTTCCGGAGGCCAATCGGATGCCGAACGCGAACTCGTTCCGCGACACCGCCGAAATCCTGCGCCGGACGCGCAGCGGTGTGGCGTGGCAGGCGGTAGGCGTCCAGTTCGCCGCCTACGAGCTTGCACTGCAATACGCCAAGGAGCGCACGCAGTTCGGTAGGCCGATCGGCAAGTTCCAGATGGTCCAGGACCTGTTGGTGAAGATGCTCGGCAACGCCACAGCGTGCGCTGGGATGATGGTGCGCCTGGCTCAGCTGCAGCACGAAGGTGTCTACCGCGATGAGCAGTCCGCGCTGGCCAAGGCCTTCTGCTGCTCACGGATGCGCGAGACCGTGCACTGGGCGCGGGAGCTGTTCGGCGGCAACGGCATTGTCCTCGACTACAACATTGGCCGGTTCGTCGCCGACTCCGAGGCGCTGTACTCCTACGAGGGCACCCGCGAGATGCAGACCCTGATCGTCGGCAAATCGGTCACCGGCCTGAGCGCGTTCGTTTAAGGAGATGACAAAATGACAACGCAACCAACGCAGTCCGTATTTTCCGGCCTGAAAGTTGTTGAACTGGCGAGCTTTATCGCCGCACCCGCGGCAGCAACGATGCTGTCAGACTTCGGGGCTGACGTGATCAAGGTTGAGGCACCGGGCATGGGTGACCCCCAGCGCCTGCTGAGCTCGGTCCCCCCGAGCCCGGCGGCACTCGGGAACTACAGCTGGCACTTGGCAAACCGCAACAAGCGCGGGATGTCGATCAACCTGAAGTCCGACGGTGGGACGCAGATCCTCAAGCGTCTCGTTGAATGGGCCGACGTGCTGATCACCAACTTCCCGCACGGCACTCGCGAGGGCCTTCACCTCGGCTACGACGAGGTGTCGTCCTGGAACCCGCGGATCATCTACGCCGACATCACCGGGTTCGGCGATGCCGGCCCGGATGCCAGGCTGCCCGGGTTCGACCTGACCGCTTTCTGGTCACGCAGCGGGCTGCTCGCCTCGACCCGCGATGCCGGTGCACCGCCCACGTCTCCACCTTGGGGCAGCGGCGATTACACCACCGCCGTCGCGATTTACGGGGCGATCACCACCGCGCTGTATCACCGCGAACGCACGGGGCGGGGTGCCAATGTCGGCACCTCGCTGTTGGCCACCGGGGTGTGGGCGACCGGAACGCTGGTATCGGCGGCCCTGGCCGGCGGTAAGCCGTACGAACTGAATGACCGCAACAAGCCGGTGAACGCGCTGACGAATCCGTATGAGTGCGGTGACGGCCGCTGGATCATGCTGGCCGCCAAGCGATCCGCATTTTCGGTTTTGGCCAACGCCATCGGGCGCTCGGACCTACTGTCCGATCCGCGCTTCAGCGACGTTCAGGCTGTCAGCAAGCACGCGGCTGAATTGGCGGCTCTGCTCGACGCCGAATTCCGTGCCCAACCCCTGGCGCATTGGAAAGAGGTCCTCGATGAGGCTCGCATTCCCTACGGCATCATCCAGACGCCCGAGGAAGCGGCCGAGGACCCGCAGTTGCGTGCCGCCGAGATCGTCGTGCCGATTGAGGGAGCGGCTGACCTGGAGTACACGGTCAACAACCCGATCACTCTCCGCGGGCTGACCAGGGTTCGTTCCCGGCGGGCACCCGGGCACGGAGAGCACAACGCCGAAATCCTCGCACAGCTGGGATTCAGTGCGGATGACATCAGCCAACTGGCAGCCGCGGGAGCGATTCCCGTTGCCCCAGAACAGGAGACAGTGAAATGACCACAACCGAAGTAGCAACGAATCTGGTGCTCACCGAGCGTCGTGACGGCGTGCTGACGATCATTCTCAACCGTCCAGCACAGAAGAACGCCGTCAGCCGCGAGGTCGCCGTCGAGGTGGCGGCCGCGCTGGATCTGTTGGATTCAGATCCGTCGCTGTCGGTGGGCGTGCTCACCGGCGCCGGCGGAACGTTCAGCGCGGGCATGGACCTGAAAGCGTTCGCCAACGGTCAGACCCCGATCCTGCCCGGTCGCGGTTTCGGCGGAATCACCCGGGCCGAGGTACGCAAGCCGCTGATCGCCGCCGTCGAAGGATGGGCGCTCGGCGGTGGCTTCGAAATGGCCCTGGCTTGCGATCTGATAGTCGCGGCCCGGGACGCCAAATTCGGCCTACCCGAGGTGAAACGGGGACTCATCGCCGGCGAGGGCGGCGTCATCCGCCTTCCGCAGCGCATGCCTTATCACGTTGCGGTCAAGGTGCTGCTCACCGGCGAGCCGATCTGGGCGGTCGAAGCCAAGGCGTACGGGCTGGTCAGCGAGCTGACCGAATCCGGGGCCGCACTGGCAGGGGCGCAATCACTCGCTGCGCGCATCGCCGTCAACGCACCGCTGGCATTGGCAAGGGTCAAGAAGGTCCTAAGGGAAACACAAGGTCTCGATGACGCCGAGGCGTTCCAGCGACAGGACAAGGACGCTCACGGCCTCCTCGACACCGAGGACGCGCACGAAGGAGCGCTCGCGTTCGCCGAAAAACGTGCCCCCGTCTGGCGCGGGCGCTGACAACCAACAGCAGTAAAGGAGCAACGATCATGCAAAAGTCTGTGCAACACATCGCAATTGTCGGTACCGGCACCATCGGCGCCAGTTGGGCGACCCACTACCTCGCCCGGGGCTTCGATGTCACGGCAACCGATCCGGCGCCGGGTGCCGAAGCTGCGCTTCGGTCCTACGTGGAGGGTGCCTGGGACGGGGCCCAGACGCTGGGACTGTCGCCCGGTGCCTCCCCGGACCGGCTGAAGTTCACCTCCGACCTGAAGTCCGCCCTTGCGGACGCCGACTTCGTGCAGGAGAACGCGCCCGAACGCCCGGAGCTGAAGGTCAAGCTGTTCGCCGACATCGACGACGCCACCCCGCCCGAGTCGATCATCGCCTCGAGCTCGTCGGGCATCACGATGAGCGTGATGCAGGCCGAGTGCCGGCGCCCGGAGCGGACGGTGATTGGTCACCCCTTCAACCCACCGCACATCATCCCGCTGGTGGAGGTCGTCGGTGGCACAAAGACGGCTCCCCAAACCATCCAGGACGCAATGGTGTTCTACGCCTCGATCGGCAAGAAGCCCATCCATCTGAAGAAGGAGCTGCCCGGCCACGTCGCCAACCGCCTGCAGTCGGCGCTGTACCGGGAGGTGGTCTATCTGATCAGCCAAGGTGTCCTCGACGTCAACGACGCCGACGACGCGGTGTCGTGGGGCCCCGGCCTGCGCTGGGGCGTCATGGGACCCAACCTGCTCTGGCACCTCGGCGGCGGCGAAGGCGGCATCGAACACTTCATGGAACACCTGATGCCGCGCATGGCCGCCGGCTGGCCCGGACTCGGTAACCCCGAACTCACCCCGGAGCTGGCCCACCAGATCGTCAAAGGCGTCCTCGAAGAAGCCGATGGGCGATCAATCGACGAACTGGCCGCCGAACGCGACGACATGCTGTTCGGGCTGCTCGCAGTGCGCGCCGAATGCGGGTCATCTCCCGTCGAGAAATCATGAAAAGTACTGCGATGTAAGGAGAGAATGATGTTGAGCGCGATGTGTGAGGTATCGGCGATGATACCCATAGCCTTCGGCCTCGCGGGTTACGCGCTGGTGTCGCGAGACGGCACGAAGCCGGACCCCGGCATCGCGCATCAGCGTCCGACGACAACGGGATTTGCCGAATAGTGCGCCAAAGACATTGACACGCGCTCAGATTGAAAGGATGAATCATGACTGCGAACGGAAAATTGTTCGTGCTGGAAGCCAGCGGTGACGGACGGCTGTTCTCAATCAACCCCGACGGCTCCGACAAGACGTTCATCGTTACCGGGTGCCCCATCCCCGATGGTGTTGCGGTCGATGTACAGGCCGGCCACATCTATTGGACGAACATGGGGGTCCCGCCGCTGAACGACGGCTCAATAGAACGCGTGGATCTCAACGGAGGCAATCGCACCACGATCGTTCCCAGCGGTGGCACCTATACCCCCAAGCAGCTTCATCTCGATGCCATTGGGCGCAAGCTGTATTGGGGTGACCGTGAGGGCATGCGAGTGATGCGCTGCGACCTTAACGGATCAAACGTTGAAACCCTGGTGCAGACCGGGCACAGCGACGAGGACCGTCGCGATGAAACGAACTGGTGCGTCGGGGTCGCAGTCGACCACGTCGGCGGGCATCTCTACTGGACGCAAAAGGGCCCCAGCGACGCGGGTCTCGGCAGGATCCTGCGGGCCGGAATCGACCTTCCCACAGGCGAGACCGCGCCTAACCGCAGTGACATCGAGGTGGTATTCAAAGACCTGCCCGAGCCGATCGACCTCGAAATCGACCACTCCACCCGAATGCTGTACTGGACCGACCGTGGTGACCCGCCGAACGGCAACACCGTCAACCGGGCCCACTTGGACACCATCGGCGTCACCGAACCCGAAATCGTATTGACTCACCTTATGGAAGGCATTGGTATCGCGCTCGATCCAGCCAACAACCGCATGTTCGTCACCGACCTCGGCGGCAACGTGTGGGCGGCCGCCCTCGACGGCTCGAGCAATCGACCCATCCGGGCTGTCCAGGGCAACCTCACCGGCATCGCCTACGCCGAGCTACCCGAGAGGAGCCCAGCATGACCGTCATGCCCGACAGCATTGACAGGACTGGCCGGCGACATCGCGTCGTCGTCATCGGTTCGGGCTTCGGAGGGCTGGCCGCGACGAAAGCGCTCAAGAATGCTCCGGTCGATGTCACGATTGTCGCCCGGACCCAGCACCACCTGTTCCAGCCGCTGCTCTACCAAGTGGCTACGGGAATACTGTCCGAGGGCGAGATCGCCCCTGCCACAAGGAGGATCATCCGCAACCAGCGCAACGCGGAGGTGCTGCTCGGTGATGTCGTGGAGATCAATCTGGTCGGACGCTATGTGGTCGCTGAGCTGCTCGGGCAGCGCTACCAGACCGAGTACGACAGCCTGATCGTCGCGGCTGGGGCTGGCCAATCCTATTTCGGCAACGACCATTTCGCCGAGTTCGCGCCGGGCATGAAGACAATTGACGATGCGCTCGAAGTGCGTGGGCGTATCCTGGGCGCGTTCGAGCTCGCTGAGCGGGCCAGCGATCCGGCCCTCCGCGAGAAGTTGCTGACCTTCACCGTCATCGGCGCGGGTCCGACCGGGGTGGAGTTAGCGGGCCAGATCGCCGAACTGGCAACCCAAACCATGAAAGCTGCGTTCCGCCATATCGACCCGACAGACGCACGGGTAATCCTCCTCGACGCGGGACCGGCGGTACTGCAGCCAATGGGCGCCAACCTCGGAAGTAAGGCACAGACGCGGCTGCAGAAGATGGGTGTCGAGATACAGCTGGGGGCAACGGTCATCGATATCGACCGTGACGGATTGACGGTCAAGGACTCCGACGGCACCACCCGCCGCATCGAATCCGCCTGCAAGGTGTGGTCGGCCGGGGTTTCGGCGAGCCCGTTGGGCAAGCAGATCGCCGAGCAAGCCGGTGCCGAAGTCGATCGTTCGGGTCGCGTGATGGTACTACCCGATTTGACCGTTGCCGGCCATCCAAACGTATTCATCATAGGTGACATGGCCTCGGTGCCCGGAGTTCCCGGCATGGCGCAGGGCGCCATCCAAGGCGCAAAGTACGCAGCGCGGGCCATCAGGGCGGAGCTCAAGGCCACGACCCCTGGCGTGCGCGAACTGTTCCATTATGTCGTTCGCGAACCTCTTCACTATGCCGTGCGCGAACCGTTTCATTATTTCGACAAGGGCTCCATGGCCACGGTTTCGCGCTTCTCGGCGGTCGCCAAGGTCGGTCCGCTGGAGTTGGGCGGCTTCCTCGCCTGGCTGGCGTGGTTGTTGGTGCACCTGGTCTACCTTGTCGGCTTCAAAAGCAAGATAACCGCTGTCATTTCGTGGACGACGACTTTCCTCGCGATGGACAGAGGCCAGCTCACGATGACCGAGCGGCAGGCCCACGCCGGACAGTATGTCGAGCGGCTCACCCCACCCGATGTAGCGGTCGAGGCCGCATAACACGACTAGGAGAGAGATGAGTTTCAACCTGCCAACCAACTTCGCGAGTCGGCCGGTAGCCGTTATCGGCGCCGGCACGCTCGGTCGCCGCATCGCGTTGATGTTCGCCGCGCACGGTGCTGACGTGCGGATCTACGACCTCGCGGAGGAGCAGCGCCGCGCCGCCGTCGGTTTCGTCACGCAGAACCTGCCGGCGCTGACGGAGCAGCTGAACGATGTTGTACCGGGCCAGGTTTCGGTCACTGCGGACCTTGGCGATGCGGTGCGCAGTGCGTGGCTGGTCATCGAAGCGATTCCCGAGCGGCTCGAGCTGAAACGGCAGGTGTTCGGACAACTCGACGAACTGTCGGCCGTCGACGCCATCCTCGCCAGCAATTCGTCGTCGTACGCGAGCCGGCTGTTTTTGGAAAAGGTTCTCAACCCTGAACGCGTCCTGAATATCCACTTCTACATGCCGCCGAAACAGAACGCTGTGGACGTCATGTCGTGCGGCCAGACCGACCGCGACGTCATTGACTTCGTGCTGGCGACGTTGCCCCGGTTCGGGCTCTACCCGTTCGAAGCTCGCAGGGAGAGCACCGGATTCATCTACAACCGGATCTGGGCCGCAATCAAACGAGAGGCGCTCGAGGTCGTCGCCGAAGGTGTGTCCACACCCGACGAGGTCGACCAGATGTACCGAATCAACAACGGCTCGGCCGCCGGACCATTTCGGATGATGGATCAGGTCGGCCTCGACGTTGTGCTGGATATCGAAGAGCACTATTGCGCTGAACACCCGGAGTACCCCGAAGGGCCCCGCCAGGTGTTGCGACGGTATCTAGAGCAGGGTCGGTTAGGGGTCAAGTCCGGCGCCGGATTCTACGACGACTATGGCCAGTGACCCGCTACTGTGCACGGTGCCCGTTAGCGCGCAAGGCACCGCAACCGGTGTGAATCCAGCGACTTTATGGCTTTAGGAAATCCAAGCGATCGGAGCTTTTGCCACCACAATTGGCGTGCTCATTGCCTTGTATGTCGCTATCGTACGTGAGCCCAGAAAAGCAACCGACGAACGGAAGCGTCACATAGCGCAGATTGACGCGCTTCGTCGCGCCCATGGGAAACGCATTGCGGCTCAGGCTCGAAAGGCTGTGCCCTCGTGTGCCAGAACGCCGATTTTCGGTGAATCGTGGTGGACGGTCCGGATCGACAACACAAGCAAATCTATGACCACCAGACGCCCGAGACCTGCCCAGGACGCCGCTTAGTTCAGTCGAAGATGACGACCGCGCGTCCGACCACGTCGCCGCGCCCCAACGCGTCGAGGCGTTCGTTGATGTCGTCCAAATTGACCGGGACGATGTGGTGTTTGATCAGACCCTGGCTGGCGAGCGCAAGAACCTCGGTCAGGTCGTTGTGGTTGCCCCAGAACGATCCGGAGTATGACTTCTCTCCGCTCACGAATGGAAAAATGGGTACCTGCGCACCGCTCTGTCCGATCAAGCCAACACAGGTGAGCGCGCCTTCCTTGCCCAAGATCGAAAACCCAAGCTCCAAAGACTCTTTGGCGCCGGCGCAGTCCAGCACCGCATCGACCTCCCGGCGGCCGGTCAGGTCTTCCAGTTCGTTCTGCACCTCTTCGGCCGTTTTGTTTCGCGTGTTGACGGTGTGGTGGGCGCCGTTTTCCTTTGCGACGGCGAGCTTGTCATCGTTGCGGGCGAATGCCACCACCGTCGCCCCGCCGCCGAGCAGTCGGGCGTACTGCACCCCGTAGCCCCCGAGGCCACCGATGCCGTTGACGACGACGGTGCCGCCCGCGCCGAGTTTCCCGGCCGCGAGGAGTTTCTTCATGCCGCGGTACGGGGTCAGCCCGGCATCGGTCAGTGGGGCCAGCATCCGCGGGGTGTGATCGGCCTGCTCTGGTACCGCGATGACGTGACGGGCGTGTACCGGCATGTACTCCGCGAAACCACCGGGCGGCCCGAAACCCGCGAGCTGCCCATCAGCGCAGAGCTGCTCGTTGCCTTCGCGACATTGCCGGCATCGGCCATCACCCCAATTCGGGTTGACCACGACTAGCGTCCCCTCGGTCAGACCCGATGATGCGGGCACTTCGGCACCCACGGCATGCACTCGTCCGGCCACCTCATGACCCGGCGTGATGGGAAACGTGAGCGGAAAGCCCTCTCGGAAATAGCCGTCGACCAATTGGTAGTCGCTGCGACACATACCGGCGGCTGCCACCTTGATCAGGACCTCGTCGCGGCCGATGTCGGGCACCGGTATCTCCTCGAGCCGCAGCGGCTCGTTGTAAGCGTGCATCCGCGCCGCCCGCATCTTCATCACGTTCCCCCTTTTCGGCGCGGCACAGACACCCGCCCGCCCCGGGCGGTCTTGAGAAATGTTGTGATACAGCCGCTTTGAATTTGACAATGCCAGCAAACAATCGCGCTGGCAACAGCAACTTGTGTTGTCCGTAATGGAGCGCCGCCCGTCTCGATGTGCGGGCTCGGGCAGCGCCCGGATTCGAATACGTTGTGAGGATGTGGAATGTCGACGGGCGCAGGGTGTTCGGAGTGGCTGCTGGCAGCGGAGAGCCGGTGCTGCTGCTGCACGGCTACCCGCAGAGCTCGTCCTGCTGGCGCCACCAGATCACCGCGCTTGCCGGCAGCCATCAAGTTGTGGCGCCGGACTGGCCGGGCTTCGGCCGGTCTGATCCGCCGGCGACCGCACCCACCTATGACAACGAAGTGGAGCGGATCGAGCGCTTCGTGGAGCAGTTGGGGTGGCAACGATTCAACCTGTGCGCCCATGATTACGGCGGCTTCATCGGACTCGGCTACGCCATTCGCCACCCCGAACGGGTGCTGCGACTCGGTCTGTTGAATACCCGCGCGCATGGCATCTTCCGCCCGTGGTTCTACCGCTTTTCGCAGGGCCAACACTGGATCGCGGCCCGCCCATTGCCATCCGCGATCGCGCGACATCTGCCGCTGGCCGCGATCCACCATCGGGCGCTGGCCCGCTACCGCGAAACCGGCTGCTTCGACACCGCACTGGAAGCCGAATACCTGGGCTGGATGAACACTGCACAAGGCAAGCGCACGTTTTGGGAATTCTTCGCGCACTATCGGGTGCCCGCGGTCCCATGGCTCGCCGACGGCCTCGGGACCATCGCCTGCCCGGTCTCCGTCATCTGGGGCGACCGCGATCCGTATGTCCCGTTGCGCACCGCACGCGAACTGGCCGAGCGCATCCCGAACGCCGAATTGATCCGCCTGCGAGGCGCCGACCATTACATCATGGAGGAACGCCCTGCTGAGGTGACCGACGCCCTGACCCGCCTGCTGAGCGCGCCGCTGACCTGTCGCGCCTAGCTGGTGACCGTCATCTGTTCGTCGCTGCCATCCCACGAGCGGATGAAGACGTCGATTGGCACCTGTTCGTCGCGGCCTTGCTCGCTGCCGCTGTCGTTGAGGTGCACGATGCCGGCCGCGGTGTCGACACCGGTGACCACCACGGCGTGGTTGGCCAGCGGTTCCCCGTTCGAGTCTTTGTCCACGACGGCTTCGCCCCAGATGACTTCGGCGTTGACCCCGGCAATGACCTTGCGGCCCTTGGCCAGATCCTGCTCGAGTGCCAATATGCCCGTCGGAACGTGGGTCGATGCGGCGCTTGACTTGTCGGTGCTCACGGCGCGGATTCCGTAGTGCGCCAGCAGGGCCGGCTCATCGTCGAACGAGGTGCCCTCGCCGCTCTTGCGTCGCTTCGGCTTCTGGTAGATCGGCCCGGGGTGCACGCTGCTGGGCGTTGATTGAGCCAGTTTGACGATCTCGTGCTCGGACGGCTGCGTGCCGGTCAGTTCCCCGACCACGTCGGCGACCGCCACCTCGACGCAGTCGTCGTCGTATTGCTGGTAGCGCCAGAATCGGGCGGCCGCGGCGGGGTCGCCGTAAAGCGTCCCGACACCACTGGGTGGATTGCCGGGTGTGGCCTGGGCTGTGCCCACCGCCAACCCGAGCGCCGCCGCACCGGTCAGCACCGCAACGGCAACGGCGCGGGCCACGGTCGCAATCCTGATCATGAGAAAAGGTTCTCGTCGGCGCCTCTACGAAATCTTGGAGTCCTGATCTGGATGCCGAACGCGCGCGAGGGCATCGAGCCGGCTGCGGCTATGGCAGCGCTCGCCAGCTTGGACGCAACTGGTCGTCAGTGGGCCCCGGACAGGTTCAAGGTGACCACCCCCACGATGATCAGCCCGACGCCGACGACCTTCGTCACCGACATCGGGGAACCCAAAAACAGCACCGCGATCAGCACGATGGCCGCGGTTCCGATCGCCGACCACAACGCGTACGCGACGTCTGTCTGCATGCCCCGCTGGATCGACCACGCCAGCAGTGCGAAAGAGGCGCCGTAGCCGACCAAACAGATCACGGTAGGCCACAGACGGGTGAAACCTTCGGTGCTCTTGAGCAGGCTGGTCGACACCACTTCAGCGATGATCGCTCCGAACAGGAGCAGGTAGGTGACAGCGGCTCCTTGCATACGGATGTGTCTACACCACGCTTCTCGACCACGCCCGTAACGTTGGCCGGGTGACGACGACAAATCTCGATCACCGCCTCGACAGCTACGCGCCGGTGGTGGTGAGCCTGTTCCGGTTGGTCTACGGCTTGCTGTTCGCCGGGTACGGCTCGATGATCCTGTTCGGCTGGCCCGTGGCCACGCCGGGTCCCATTGAGATAGGTTCGTGGCCCGGCTGGTACGCGGGGCTCATCGAATTCGTTACGGGACTACTGGTCGGCGCCGGATTATTCACTCGTGCCGCGGCATTCGTCGCCTCGGGCACAATGGCGGTCGCCTACTTCTGGATGCATCAGCCGCATGCGCTGTGGCCGATCGGTGATCCACCGGGCGGCAACGCCGGAACGCCGGCGATTCTGTTCTGCTTTGGCTTCTTCCTGCTGGTCTTCGTCGGCGGCGGCCGCTATTCGATCGACGCCCGGCGCCGACGCTGAGGATCAGTCGCCCCAACGGCCATGCGCGGCCGCCAGTTCCAGCAGGGTGATGCCGTCGGTCTGGCGTTCGCGCAGCACCTGGCTGGGAAACGTGTAGGGCGGCGCCGCCTCGGGGCTGCGTTGTGCCTGCGCGACGATCGCATCCATCAACGTGCTCGCCATGGACAACCGCGGGTAGCGGGCGTGGATACCGGCGGCGATCTCCTCGTCGATGAATTCGGCGTCGCGGCCGAAATCCGCACCCACACCGCTGCGCACCAAATGACACAGCGCTCCGCGCCGGTCGGCGATGCCCATCGACGTGTGCAAGGCAATGGCCTCCCACACGCCGTCCACGAGCACGCGCTCGCAGCCGTGTTCGGTCAGCAGCGCCGCCGCGAGGTCAGCGCCTTCGACCTCGAACCTTTCCTTACCCGGCGCCGCGGAGCCGACACCGAGATCGTGCAGCACGCATCCAAGAAACAGGGCGTCCGCGTCGTAATCGGCACCCGCGCGCATGCCCTCGTGCGCGGCGATCAGCTCACCGAACAGGTAGCTGCGCACGCTGTGGTTGAACACCGACGGCGACTCGGTCGACTGTGCCAATCGGATGGCGGCTTGAGCGACGGAGGTGTCCGGGAGAGTGGATATGACCTGCATGAACAGCACGTTAGACCCGCGGACGCCATCTGGTGAGTGGCTAAAAAGACATGAGCCCCACGATTTAGGCCACGATGTCCGAAGGCGCCTTGCTTATACCCGGGATGGATCGGTGATAATGACATTCTCTAGATTGGAGAAGCCATTTCCGTTTACCGACCGCCCCGAGGAGCGTCGACGATGACCGCGAACCAGCGATGCGACGGATTGGTGGCCCTGGTCACGGGGAGCAGCCGAGGTTTGGGCAAGGCGATCGCCGCCCGGTTCGCGGCGCAAGGCGCCACGGTCGCGCTCACCGCGCGGACGATGGACCCCGACCCTAAATACCACGGGTCGCTGCGTGAGACCGCCGACGAGATCGTCGCCGCGGGGGGTCGGGCCATCGCCGTGCAGGCAGATCTGTCCCAGGCCGAGGAACGCGCGCGGCTGTTCGGTGAAGTCGTGGACGCCGTCGGCGCCCCGGACATCCTGGTGAACAATGCCGCGGTCACCTTCCTGCGGCCCCTCGACGGATTTCCCGAGCGACGCGCGCGGCTGATGATGGAAATGCATGTGCTCGGGCCATTGCATTTGAGCCAGTTGGCGATACCCGCGATGCGCGAGCGCGGCCGAGGCTGGATTCTGAATCTGACCTCAGTCGGCGGCGATCTACCGCCCGGCCCACCCTTCTCCGAATTCGACCGGACCGCGGGCTTCGGGATTTACGGGACGGCCAAGGCCGCACTCAACCGGCTCACCAAAAGCCTTGCCGCAGAACTGTATGGCGACGGAATCGCCGTCAACGCCGCCGCTCCGTCCAATCCCGTGGCCACCCCGGGCGCGGGCACCCTCGACCTGGCCAAGACGGACACCGAGGACATCGAGCTGATCACCGAGACGGCGTTCCGGTTGTGTACGGGAGATCCGAAGACCCTGACCGGTCGCATCGCGCATACTCAGACCTTCCTTGCGGAGGTCGGCTGGTTTCAGCCCGCCGGCTGATGGGCGAGGTCGATCTCGACGAGCTGCGCCGCCGACTCGCGGTTGCCGACGTCACCGACGTCACCGCGCTGGCAGGAGGTGCCTCCAGCCTCACCTTTCGCGGCACGCGATCCGGCCAACCCGTGGTGATCAAGCTCGCACCGCCGGGGGTTGATCCGATCGCGCACCGCGATGTGCTGCGGCAGGCCCGCATTCTCAAAGCGCTTGCCGCGACTCGGGTTCCGGTGCCCGAGGTGCTTTGGGAGGACCCGGGAGATCCGCCGCTGAACCCGCCGCTGTTCGTGATGTCGCACGTCGACGGTGACTGCGTCGAGCCGCTGTTCGACGGTTGCGCGCCCACACCGGAGCTGGCCGAGCGCTACCGCAACGCGTGCCGGGCCATGGCCGCCCTGCACAGCCTGTCACCTAGTGACCTTGGGCTGGGCTCCGAACCGGTCATCGATGCGGTCTCGGAAGTCGAGCGCTGGTGTCAGACGTTGCAGACCGTCGATGCGTCACTGGTTCCCGGCTGGCCGGGGGTACGCGACGCGTTATTACGTTGCGCCCCAGACGCTATCGCGCCCGGCGTGGTACACGGTGACTTTCGGCTGGGCAATCTGATGGCGGCCGGGGCGAGTGTCAACGCGGTGATCGATTGGGAGATCTGGTCGATCGGTGATCCGCGGATCGATGCGGGCTGGTTTCTGATCAACTGCGATCCCGAGACTTACCAACGTGTTTCGGGCGCTGTCGGGATGGCGCCGCCGATCGACGAGCTAGCCGAGATTTATCAGTATGAGCTGGGGCACGAAGTCGCCGACCTGGCCTGGTTTCGCGCGCTCGCCTGTTTCAAGTCGGCGGCGACCTGGTCGCTGATCGTCAAACACAACCGCCGAAGGAAGACGCCGCGAGAAGAATGGGAAGCCATGGCGCCGACGTTGCCGCGACTGCTGGAGCGGGCGCGGTCGATGGTGGAGTAGGCCTCGGTTAGCGGCACTTGATAAAGACGTTCTGGCAATAGTTTCCGACGCCGTCCCAGTTTTTCTCCCGTGGGATGCCTCGATTGGCGGGGTTCGTAAAGAACGATGGAGCGTCGACCGTGTTGAATTGGCTGATCTCTGGGAGCATCGGCGGCTCGGGGTCGGGATCGGTATCGTCCGCGTGCGCCAGCCCGATGCCGCCCCACAAGGCCAGGACGCTGACCGCACCGGCAACCGGTCCGCGAGCGTACGAACGAGCTTTCATCGCCGCCCTCTCGGGTCGTTGCCGTGTGCCACACCCGCAATTCTAGCGGCCGGCCGGCTCGGCCAACGCCAGCCTGCCGCAGCCACATCGCGTATCAGTTACGAACGCGCAACGACTCTGCCGGGGCGACCAGCAAATGCCGCTATGCACACGGCGCGGTATTTACGGTTTCGCCCGTGGGGACAAAAGCCGGGGTCGTCCGTAACGCTGCGGTCGTCACGATGTGCTTTTTAATGACGCTGACCATGGCCCCGTCTACGGCCGCCGATCCCGACGTTCAGCCCGCTGGTGCCGCTACGCCAACGAATGACGGGCTGGTGCCCTCGAATCCTCCCCAAATCGTCAATACCCCGGATGGCTGGCGATTGGGGCTTGGCGCGAAGGACGAGGCTCAGACTCCGGTCGCGCCGTTGACAACCGCGCTCTCGTCCCGCGAGTACATCGCGACCGGAACATTTGTCGGAGACCTGAGCGGGCCGGGACAGCCGCAAGGCATTCTCGAGGCGGGTTACGAGATCGGCTGTGGCATCGACATGAGCACGTCCAACGGCGTCGACCTCGGCGGCAACATGGGCATCGCCCCCGGTCTCAGCCCGACGTTTGACACCAGCGGCGCGTTGCCGCCTCTTCTGCCGTTCCTCACCGTCCCGGTGGGCGGCTCGATCAATGTGGGGCTCAAGCCCGGCTTCGTGATTGTGGTGCCGGTGGCGAAGAAGCAATTCAAGGGCCCGCACCCGTGGATCATGATCGCCAACTTCCACGTCAGGATCGACGGCTGCGTGGGCCAGTCGTTCATTCGCTCCTACGCGACGCTGACCCGGGTGACTGACCAGTCCGACGTGGTGGTGTCCTACGTCGGCGTCACCAAAGCCGTCTGATCGGGTTCTCGTCGTCGGCCGAGAGCCCGGATACAATCGCATAGCTCAATGGGTGAGGCGCTTGGGGGAGGCATCGTGTCCGACGACGATTTCAACCGTCGCAATATCGAGGAGTTCCGCGCCAACCACGGCCGGGTCGGCGGACAGTTCGAGGGCGCACCGGTACTGCTGTTGCACAGCAAGGGAGCTCGCAGCGGCGAGGAACGAGTGAGTCCGATGATGTATCTGTCCGACGGACAGCGCTATCTGGTGTTCGCGTCAGCGGCGGGCGCCGACCGCAACCCGGCGTGGTACCACAATCTGGTTGCTCACCCCGACGCACAGATTGAAGTCGGGGACGATCTCATCGACGTTCGGGCTGTCGAACTGCACGGCGACGAACGCGACCAGAAGTACGCCATTCAAGCCTCGCGCTATCCGGGTTTCGCCGACTACGAACGCAAAACCACCCGAACGATTCCCGTTCTCGCGCTGATCCCGCAGCAAGCGCAGTGACGGCGCCCTGACGGTGGTTCAGCGGGGGATACCCGCCAGCTTGTCGGCGAACTTCGCCTCGGCGGACGCACGCAGCCGCAACAGGTGTTCGGAGGGAAACAGATCGGGCGCGGGCTCGCGGTCCTTGAGCAGCATTCGTGCCAGCGTTACCTTGTGCACCTCGGTCGGGCCGTCGGCAAGGCCCAACACAAAGGACTCCACCAGATATTGGACGAACGGCATCTCATGAGTGGTGCCCAACGATCCGTGTAGTTGCAGCGCCCGCGCCGACACGTCATGCAGCACCTTCTGCATCATCGCCTTGACCGCGGAAATATCGGCCCGCACCGCCTTGTAGTCGTTGAATTGGTCGATTTTCCAGGCGGTTTGAAGCGTCAGCAGCCGGAACGCCTCGATCTCCATCCATGAGTCGGCGATCATCTCCTGCACGAGTTGCTTGTTGGAGAGCACCTCGCCCTGGGTGTAACGCGACACGGCCCGCTCACAGAGCATGTCGAAGATCCGGCGGACCAAGCCCACCGTGCGCATCGCGTGATGGATGCGACCGCCGCCGAGACGGGTCTGCGCGACGACGAACGCGCCACCCCGTGGGCCCAGCATGTGGTCGGCGGGCACCCGGACATTCTCGTAGCGGACGTAACCCTCGCGCCCACCGCCCAGGGGCTGATACCCCAGTCCGACATCGCGGATCACATTGATCCCGGGGGTGTCGCCGGGAAGGACGAACATCGAATAGCGTTGGTAAGGCGGCGCGTCGGGGTCGGTCATCGCCATCACGATGATGAACGAAGCCATCGAGGCGAACGACGAGAACCACTTCTCCCCGTTGATGATCCAGTGCTCACCGTCGGGCACCGCGGACGTGGTGAACACCTTCGGGTCCGCCCCGCCCTGTGGTTCGGTCATCGAGAAGCAGGACACGATCCGGTTATCCAGCAACGGCTCAAGGTAGCGAGCTTTGAGCTCGGGCGTGCCGTAGTGCGCGAGGATCTCGCTGTTGCCGGAATCGGGTGCCTGCGAACCGAATACGATCGGTGCGCACTCCGAGCGGCCCAGGATCTCGTTGAGCAGGGCCAGTTTCACCTGGCCGTAGCCCGGGCCACCCAGATGTGGACCGAGGTGCGTGGCCCACAGCCCGCGCTCCTTCACGATCTCCTGCAGAGGCGGGATCAGCGCCTGGCGTACCGGATCGCCCAGATCGTGCGACTCCTTGACGATCAGGTCGATGGGCTCACACTCGGTGCGCACGAAGTCCTCGACCCATTCGAGTTGCTGTGCCCACTCCGGATCAGTGGAGAAATCCCACGACATCTGTCATCCCTTTCGTTCGTCAGCGCTTCGCGCCACGCTTTGTTTCACGACGCCGGCGTCGACGAGTTCGGTGATGGCATGCTCGTCGAATCCCAATTCGCGCAGCAAGGCACGCGAGTGATCGCCCGGCAACGACGGCGACGAGGGCGTACCAGGCTTGGTGCGCGAGAAGCGCGGAGCCGGCGCGGGCTGGGTGATCCCGTCGACGGCGATGAAGGTGTCGCGTGCGGCAAGGTGCGGATGCCGCGGCGCCTCCGATAGCGAAAGTACCGGTGTTGCACAACATCCCGGTGAGTCGAGAAGCCGTTCCCACTCGGCGCGCGACTTCTCGGCGAAACAGGCGGCCAGCGCCGCGCGGTGTGCGGACCAGGTGGCCGGCTCGGCGTCGTCGTGCGGCACGTCGACGCCAAGCCGATCGCAGAGTTCGGCATAGAACTTCGGTTCCATCGCGCCGACCGCGACGTGCTGTCCGTCCGCGGTGGCGTAGGCGCCGTAAAAATGCGCCGCGCCGTCGAGCAAGTTGTCCTGGCGATGGTCGCGCCAGGTGCCGGCGGGCACCATCCCGAAGTACGGCGCCAACAGGGTGGCGACACCGTCGACCATCGCGACGTCGAGCACCTGGCCTTCGCCCGACTCGCGGGCCTCGAGAATCGCGCTGAGCAGGCCCACCGCCAGCAGCATGCCGCCACCGCCGTAGTCGCCGACCAAATTGAGTGGCGGAATGGGTGATTCGGCGGTGCCGATGCTGTGCAGGGCACCCGCGAGCGCGAGGTAGTTGATGTCGTGGCCGGCGTGTCCGGCCAGCGGCCCGTCCTGCCCGTAGCCCGTCATGCGGGCGTACACGAGACGAGGATTGTGCGTCCGCAGTGCGTCGGGGCCGATGCCCAGCCGTTCGGCCACGCCCGGTCGGTACACGTCGACGAAGGCGTCGGTGTCGGCGACCAGCCGGTGAATGAGGTCGCGGCCGCGGGGATCCTTGACGTCGACGGCAACGGACCGCTGGCTACGGCGGACCGTGTAATCGATGGGCAGCGGACCGTCCACGCCTGCCAGAGCATCGACGCGCACGACGTCGGCGCCCAAGTCTCCCAACAACATCCCGCAGAACGGGGCCGGTCCCAGGCCGCCCATCATCACGATGCGGACCCCGCGCAGCGGACCGCTCACCGGGTCTGCCCCGAAGACCACTTTTGCCTGCGTGCGGCCGCTTCGTCGGTGGCGTGCGAGATCAACTGATTGCGGTTCTCCAGTTCCAGCGCGGCGGACAGGCTCGCGGCGTCGGTGTTGACTTGCAACGCGCGCTTGGTCAGCTGCACGCCCAGCGGCGACAGGTCCGCGATCAGCGACGCCAACTCAACGCCACGGTCGATCAGCCGGTCCGGCTCGACAAGCTCGCTGACCAGCCCGCGCCGATCGGCTTCCGTCGCCGACACGGTGCGTCCGGTGAGCATCCAGTCGGCGGCGACGCTGGTCCCGACGATGCGGGGCAGGTGGTAGCTCATGCCCATCTCGGCGCCCGACAGGCCGAGCAGGATCGCGGCGTTGCCGAATGATGCTGTCGCCGAACAGATCCGGATGTCGGAAGCCAGACACAAAGCGAAGCCCGCGCCGACACAAGGGCCATTGATCGCGGCGATCACCGGAGCGGGCAGCGCACGTAGCCCCTCGGCCAGCGCGGCCATCCTCTCCTGAAAACGCATCCGGTCCAGTGCGGGTGCGGTGGCCTCGAGCATGCCAGGGCCGAAGTCGCGCATGTCGATCCCCGCGCAAAAGCCCCGACCGGCGCCGGTGAGAACGATGGCGCGCGCTGCGCGGTCACCGGCCAAATCGCTTAGCGTCTGCATCAATTCGGTTTGCATAACCTCGTTGATCGCGTTGAGCCGCTCGGGTCGATTCAGTCGCAGGACGACGACGCCGTCGCGCGGCCGGTCGAGATCGAGCGTGCTCGGCTTGGTCATATCCGGGTCACACCCGCTCGACGATCGTCGCGGTGCCCATGCCGCCACCGGTACACATGGTCACCAGTCCCGTTGTCAGGTCGCGACGTTCGAGCTCGTCGAGGACGGTCCCGATCAGCATCGCGCCGGTCGCACCGATCGGGTGGCCCAGCGCGATCGCGCCTCCGTTGACATTGACTCGGTCCGGATCGAGGTCGAGGTCGCGGATGGTCTTGAGGGGGACGGCGGCGAACGCTTCGTTGATCTCCCAGAGGTCGATGTCCGCCACGGTCATGCCGGCCCGCTGCAGGCAGCGCTGCGCGGCCGGCCCGGGCGCGGTGAGCATGATGATCGGTTCGCTGCCGACCGCGGCGGCGGCCCGGATCTGCCCTCGCGGCTTTACTCCGTTGGAGCGCGCCCAGTTCGGCGACGCGAGCAACACGGCGCCCGCACCGTCGACCACCCCGGAGGAGTTGCCGGCGTGGTGAACGTGGTCGACATGGTCGACGGTGGGGTAGCGCTGCAGGCAGATCTCGTCGAACGTGCGGTGCTCACCGTCGACACCGGTGGCGCCCATCGCGGCGAACGCCGGCCGCAGCCGTGCCAGCGACTCCGTGGAGGTGCCGGGGCGCGGGTGCTCGTCGCGGGCGAAAAGACCGTCGGGCGTGGCGACTTCGACCAGGGAGCGATCGAATCTCCCCTCGTCGATGGCGGCGGCAGCGCGGTTTTGGCTGAGTGCGGCGTAGGTGTCGACGACCTCGCGGGTGAAGCCCTCCAGGGTCGCGATGAGGTCAGCCGAAATACCTTGCGGAATGGTCGGATACAGTGCGCGCAAGTCCGCGTTGTTACCGTCGATCGTCGGCACTCCGGCCGTGACGTCCCAACGCGACATTGATTCGACTCCGCCCGCGATCACCACATCGTCGTTGCCCGCGGCGATCGAGGACGCCGCGACGGTGACGGCTTGCTGACCGGATCCGCAAAAGCGGTTCAGTGTCATCCCCGGCACGGTCTCCGGCCAGCCGGCCAACAGAACCGATAGGCGCGCGATGTCGTCACCGTGGTCGCCGGACAGGATGCCGTTGCCGGCGATCACGTCATCGACGTTCCCGGGGTCGAAACCGGTGCGCTTGGCCAGGGCGGTGAGGCAGGTGGCGAACAGCGCCTGCGGATGTACGTTGTGCAACCCGCCGTCGGGGCGGCCCCGCCCGCGCGGCGTGCGTACCGCGTCGAGAATCCAGGCGTCGATGTTGGGCTCCGATCGTTGGGCGAGGGGTTCGATGCGGCGGATCCTTAGTGATCGTAATCCGTCTCTCGCCATTGGAGAATAACCCTCTCCAAAATGGCGAAGCCATTCTCGTAGCGTTTCGGGCGAAAGGGGTTGCGACGCATCGCTGCGCAGCATCGACTCAATCGAAGTCGGTGCCGCCGGTCAGCTGTTCCCATTTCGCGATCTCGCTCGCGCGGGCGTCCGCGGTGTAGCGATACAAGGCCAGCGCGTCGGGGCCTAGGAGCAGGAATGCCGGCGGTTCACTGGATTCGACGGCGGTGACGATCGCGGCGCCGGCTTTGGCGGGGTCACCGGCTTGATTGCCGTGCATCGTGTCGTTCTCCTTGCGACGCTGTCCGGCGGTGCCGGCGTAGTCGTCGATGACCGCGGCCGCCTGGACGAGCGAGCGTCCGGCGAAGTCGGTGCGAAATGCTCCCGGTTCGACCACCGTCACAGAAATACCGAGCGGTGCCAACTCACCGCGAAGCGCGCCACTCATTCCCTCGAGTGCCGCCTTGGCGGCCGCGTAGTAGCCCGATCCCACCGGCATCACCTGGGCGCCGATCGAGGAGATGTTCACGATTGCGCCGCTGCGGCGTGCCCGCATGCCGGGCAGGACGGCCTTGATCATCGCGACGGCACCAAAGAAGTGCGTCTCGAACAGGGTGCGGACCTCGGTGTCGTCGCCTTCCTCGACTGCGGCGCGATAACCGTATCCCGCGTTGTTGACCAGCACGTCGATGCCGCCGAACCGCCCTTCGGCCTGCTGGACGGCGGAAGCGATCTGGTCGGGTTTGGTGACGTCCAAGGCGACGGGCAGCACCCGATCGGGCGCGATGTCAGCCAGGTCGGCGACCTTCGCGGCGTCGCGTGCCGTGACAACGGCATTGTGGCCGGTGTCGATGACGGCTTCGGCGAGGGCTCTGCCGAGTCCGGTTGAGCAGCCGGTGATGAGCCAGGTGGGCATGGGCGATCCTTTTCGGTGTCGTGGCGCAATCAGCTCCGGCATCGTTTCTAGCTCAGCCGGTCACGTCGGCCTGTTATGACACCGACGCGGCGCGCCGCGCCAGGCGATAGGTGCGCATGAAGCCGCCCGGGTTCGTCGTGAGCGTCACCTCCACGGCGCCGCTGGGCGCGACGACGTAGCGCTCCTCGACATCCGGCCCGTCCGTCCACCGTCCGACCGGCTGGCGCCCGAGGTCGTCGCGGTCGTATAGCGCGGGGTCGAAGGGAAACAGAACCGGATCGTAGGGCGTCACGTCCCCGTCGGGGCGGCCGTTGACCAGGCGGCTGCACTCCACGAAGCGGAAGTGCCCGATGTTGTGCGCCGCCCGGTATGTCCGACGGACGATGAGCGGCGTCTCGCCGTCGGCGGGCAGTGAGACGTCTTTGCCCACGATCGGATCGAAGACGACGCCGGCGCCGGCTTCGGCCTCGCGGAACACCCCGAAGTGTCGCGAAAAGCGTTCCGACAACGCGAAACCCGACTCCTTGTCCAGGAAGACGGCAAGACCGATGGCCGTGGCGGCAAACGGATGAGGGGAGCGTTTCACCCGCTTCTCGCCGAAGGTGCTGCGCAGCATCCGCGAGATCAGGGGAAAGCCGCCGGCCCCGCCCACCACGTAGATGCCGGCAACCTCCGACCACGCCACGTCCGCGCTGCCGTCGCGCAGGATGCGGTTGAGCAGATCGATCGTCGGCTCGACGAGCGGTGCACATGCCGAGTAGACGTCGTCGATGCCGCACGAAAACGGTGGCCGAGCGACCTTGTCATCGATCGCCGACATGTCGACCAGGAAGCGGCGCGTCTGCGGCCCGATGGCCTCCTTGCGAACCGCACACTCCTCACGGAGGAGGTCGAGCACGGCGGAGTCCAGGTCAGGTAGGTCCGCGCCGTCGGTGACAAGCTGCACAATCGCCTCGTCGAAATCGTCACCGCCGAGCCGCTGGATGCCCTCGCTGATCACGACCTCGTTGGAGTGCCCGGTCATCTTGAGCAGTGACGCGTCGAAGGTGCCGCCGCCGAGGTCGTAGATGAGGACGTATTCGCGTTTGGCGGTGATGGTGGAGCGGTATCGGTGGGCGTATTCGAGGCTGGCTGCCGACGGTTCGTTCAGCAGTGCGACGACCTGAAAACCCGCCGCCACGAAGGCATCCAGCGTCAGCAGGCGCTGGGCACTGGCGGCATTAGCGGGCACGCTGATGGCAGCCTCGATGGCGTCACCCGGAGTCAAGCTGCCGTTCGAGCGCTGCAGCAGGTCGTTTTTGAGCTGGGCCAGAAATCCGGTGAGCAAGTCGGTCAACCGGTAGCTGCGGCCGGCCAGCGTCACCTCGGTCTGTGGTCCGGCGTCGTTGAGCAGGCGTTTGATCGATCGAAGCACCGACCACCCCGGATCGTGACGAACGGCCGCGGCGTCCACTCCGAAGCGCAGTTCCCCGGCCGCGTTGGCGGCGATGAGTGACGGCCAGGCATCGATGCCGTCGAACGAGACGACCGGGTAGTTACCCCGGTCGACGAGCGCGACGACAGTGTGCGTGGTGCCGAAGTCGATACCGACTCTCATTGCGCACAATCTTAGGGCGGTACAGCGAAGTTCGGGACCTTGATTATCCGGCGTGGCGCTCGCCGGGCGCCACTGTCTGCGGTGCTTGCCATTGCCGCTGCACCTCCCGCTCCGCGGGCGTGGCAATCAGGCCCGAGGGCGCGAACATCCTCGAGGGCACCGGATCATCTTCGGTCAACGGCCGACCCTCACCGCGAATTGCTTTGAGCGCGACCGCAATTCCGATGACCAACACGATGATCACCACTGCCGCGAAAAGAATCGACAGGGTGCCCTGAATGAAGGTGTTCCTGACGACTTCGTCGATCTGATGAGCGTTCTTGGCCGAGCCGAAGGTGGTCTTGCCCGCGACCTTGGCGGCCGCGTACTGGAAATGTTGAGCCCAGTAGCCGATCGCCGGGTCCGCCGAGAAGATCTTCTGCCACGAGGCCGTCAGCGTGACCACCAGATCCCACAGCAGCGGAAGTCCCGGAATCCACGCCCACTTCAGCAGGCCCTTCTTGATGACCACCACGGTCACCACCGTCAGGGCAATCGCCGCCAGCAACTGGTTGGCGATACCGAACAGCGGGAACAGCGTGTTGATGCCGCCGAGCGGATCGGTCACGCCCATCAGCAGGATGCCGCCCCATCCTGCGGACACGACGAGGCTGCACAGCCAAACGCCGGGACGCCAGCTCGGGTTACGCAGCTTGGCCAGCCGACCACCCAGGTTGCCCAGCGTGTCGGACAGCATGAAACGCGCGACCCGGGTGCCCGCATCGACGGCGGTCAAGATGAACAGCGCCTCGAACATGATCGCGAAGTGGTACCAGAACGACTTGAGACCGGCGCCGCCGAACACCCGGTACAGGATCTCCGACATTCCGACCGCCAGCGTCGGGGCTCCGCCGGTGCGCGACACGATCGATTTCTCGCCCACGCCCGCGGCGGCCTGGTTCAGCTGGTCCGCGGTCGCCGCCGGCCCGGACAGCCGGAGGCCGTTGACGTAGTGCGCCGCGGTGGCGGCGGTGCCGCCGGTCTGCGCGGTCGGGGCGTTGAGGGCGAAGTACAGATGCTGGTCCAGGATCGACGCGCTGATCAACGCCATCACCGCGACGAACGATTCGGTGAGCATGCCGCCGTAGCCGATGAAGCGCATCTGGCTTTCCTTCTCCAGCAGCTTGGGCGTCGTCCCCGAGGAGATCAGCGCGTGAAACCCGGACAGCGCGCCGCACGCGATGGTGATGAACAGGAACGGGAACAGCGCGCCGGGGAACACGGGGCCGTCGCCGCTGGATGCGAACCGTGAGACCGCGGGGGCCTGCATGAGCGGGTGCGCGATAAAGATGCCGACGGCCAGCAAGGCGATGGCGCCGACCTTCATGAACGTCGACAGGTAGTCGCGGGGCGCCAGCAGCAACCACACCGGCAGCACCGACGCCACGAAGCCATAGACGATGATCAACCAGGAGACCGTGACCGCGGACAGGGTAAACCACGATGCGCCCCAAGAGGTTTCGCTGACCCAGTTGCCCGAGGCGACGGCGACCATCAGCAGGACGAAGCCGATCAGTGACACTTCGGCCACCCGCCCCCGGCGCAGGAAACGCAGGTAGCAACCCATGAAGAGGGCGATGGGGATGGTCATCGCGATCGAAAACACACCCCACGGGCTCTGGGCCAGGCCGCGCACCACCACCAGCGCCAGCACCGCGATGATGATCACCATGATGACGAGGACGCCGACCATCGCGGCGGCGCCGCCGGTGTTGCCGAGCTCGTCGCGGGCCATCTGGCCCAGCGAGCGGCCCCGGCGCCGGGTCGAGATCCACAGCACCAGGTAGTCCTGGACCGCGCCGGCGAACACCGCGCCGACGATGATCCAGATGCTGCAGGGCAAGTAGCCCATCTGGGTGGCCAGCACGGGACCCACGAGTGGTCCCGCTCCGGCGATCGCGGCGAAGTGATGGCCGAACACCACCCGACGGTCGGTCGGCACGTAGTCGGCGCCGTCGTCGAAAATCTCGGCGGGTGTGGCGTGGTCGTCGCGAGGGCGGACGATCTTCATTTCGATCAACCGCGCATAGAAGCGGAACCCGATGATGTAGGTGCAGATCGCGGCGACCACGATCCAGACGGCGTTGACCGTCTCCCCGCGTGCGAACGCGATGACGGCCCAGGCGACGGCACCGATCACCGCGATGATCCCGAAGACGATTTTGTGCCGGAAGCTGATGGGGGAGCGGTCGATGATGGCGACGGGCGGCAGGTCATCATCCGTGCGGATGTAGCTGACATCTTTGTCGTGCACAGTCACGGTCAAACCCTACGACGACGCGCGGCTCGTCGCCCGGCTGAATTAGTACAGCGCACGGACGTTGTCGATGGTGTCGGCTTCGGCCGGACCCTTGTCGTCGCGATAGCGCACA
Organism: Mycobacterium sp. 050128; assembly: GCF_036409155.1. NCBI lineage: Bacteria > Bacillati > Actinomycetota > Actinomycetes > Mycobacteriales > Mycobacteriaceae > Mycobacterium > Mycobacterium sp. 050128. Next base: position 105,365 of record NZ_JAZGLW010000005.1, read on the forward strand.
ACCCGGGCGAATCGCAGCGCGAGGCCGCCCGGGTAACGCGTGGACTTCTGCACGCCGTCGAGCGCGATTTCGACGACCTGCTCGGGACGCAGTCGGACCACGTAACCGTCCATCGATCCGACCGCGAGCTCGCTGAATCGCGCCGTCTGCCAGTCCAGCATGGCGTCGGTCATCCCCTTGAAAGTCTTTCCCACCATGATGAATTCACCCGTTGCCGAATCGCGGGCGCCCAGATGGATGTTGGACAGTTTGCCGCTTCGGCGCCCCGAACCCCACTCGACGGCGAGCACCACCAGGTCGAGGGTGTGGACGGGCTTGATTTTGAGCCAGCCCGCCCCGCGACGCCCGGCTAGATAGGACGCGCCCGGCGCCTTTGCCATTACGCCTTCGTGACCGGCGGCCAGCGTCGCGTCCAGGAAGGCCGTGGCGGCGGCGGGATCGGAGGTGGCCAGCCGGTCGACCCGCTGCCCGGCCGGCACCAGCGCGTCGAGGGCGGCCAGCCGCTCAGTGGTCGGCGCGTCCAGCAGATCGACGCCGTCGCGGTGCAGCAGGTCGAAGAAGAACACCGAAAGTGGTTGAGCCGCCTGGGCTGCGGCGACGTCGACCGATCGGCCGAACCGGGAGGCGGTGACCTGGAAGCGGTGCGGCCGGTTGTCGGGCCGCAGCGCGATCGCCTCGCCGTCGGCGATGAGGTCGGTGACGGGCAGCGCCAGCGTCGCTTCCACCACCTCGGGCAGCCGGGCGGTGACGTCGTCGAGGCTTCGTGTGTAGACCGTGACGACATCCCCGGCGCGGTGAATCTGCACTCGCGCGCCGTCCAGCTTGGCCTCGAAAATTGTTGTGCCGCCGTGCCGTTCGAGTGCGTCGGCCACACCGATGGCGGTCTGAGCCAACATCGGGCCGACCGGTTGGCCCACTCGCAGGGTGAATGCCTGCAGCGCCACGGCTCCACCGGACAGGGCCGCCGCTGCCGCCGCGGGCAGATCACCGCCCAGCATCGCCGCACGCTGGACCGCGGCGGCCGGGATCTCGGCGGCCTTGGCGACCGCGTCGGCCATGATCCCGGCCAGTGCTCCTTGCCGCAGTTCGCCGGAGAGCAGCCGCACCAGGAAGGTCTGCTCGGATTCGGTCGCGGCGGCGAGCAGCTTCGCGAGGAGTTCGGCGCGGCGCGCCTGCGATCCCTTGCCCGAGACCGCGCCGATGTCGGTGAGGGTGGCGTGCACACCGGTCACGGTGAGCTGCGCCTCGGCCGCCGCGGGCGGCCGCGTCCGCAACGACGCCCAGCCCACCCCGATCTGGCGTTGCGGGAGCTCACCGGAGAGCCACGACACTAAGATCGCTACCAGTTCCGGGTCCGGCGCGGCGCGGGTCAGCAGGTCGGCGATGCGCGCCACCTTGGTCAGCCGGGACGACGTGGCGCCGACCTCAACCGACGTGGCTACCACCTCGAGAAGGAGCACGATCGCCAGCTTGGCATGGCTCGGTGACAACGCGGCAGAGCGGACACGCTAGCGTTCCTACGTAACGTTACAGATTGCACAGGATCTGACAACCTCAAAAGGAGACGTCCGGATGGAGATCAATGGGAAGAAGGCCGTCGTCATCGGCGGTGCCTCGGGGATGGGTCGGGCCACGGCCGAACTGTTCGCCGAGCGTGGTGCGGATGTCGCCATCTTCGACCGCGAGGGTTCCGACGGTAAAACCGTTGCCGAGGGCATCAGTGGCGCGTTCTACCCGGTAGACGTCACCGACTACGCCGGCACCGAGGAGACATTGCAGACCGCGGTCGACAAGCTGGGCGGCCTGCACGTCGTGGTCACCACGGCCGGCGGCGGCATCGCCAAGCGCACGCTGACCAAATCGGGCCCCCACGATCTCGAATCCTTCCAATCGGTAATCGATCTCAACCTGATCGCCACCTTCAACATCAGCCGGTTGGCCGCCGCGCACATGGCCAAGAACGAGCCCGAGGACGACGAGCGCGGTGTCATCATCAACACCGCTTCGATCGCCGCATTCGAGGGCCAGATCGGGCAGGTCGCCTACACCGCCGCCAAGGCGGCGATCGCGGGAATGTGCCTGACCATGGCCCGCGACCTGGGATCGATGGGGATCCGTGCGCTGGCAATCGCCCCGAGCCTGTTCCTCACCGGGCTGACGTCGATGGTTCCCGACGAGATGGCGGCGACGCTGACCCGCGACGCGGCCTTCCCCAAGCGGATGGGCCGACCCGAGGAGTACGCCAAGCTGGCGTTGGCCATCGTCGACAACCCGATGCTCAACGGCCAGTGCCTGCGCCTGGACGCGGGACAGCGTTTCGCGCCCAAGTAGCGACCCCGCGCTAGGGGCCCGCTGGAAGCTCGAGCGCAATAAGTACACTCTTTAGGCAGCCGCCCCGCTCCCCCTCGGAGCGGGGCCGGCCGACCACCCGCGACGCCGCGGGGTGGGTACTGGCGCGAGGAGGTCCCATGGGTATCGCACTTACCGACGACCATCGCGAGCTCGCCGAGGTCGCTCGCGCATTCCTGACTGCACAGAAGGCGCGCCCGGCGGCGCGAGCCCTGCTGGACAGCCCCGACGAGAGCCGGCCCACGTTCTGGCCCGACATCGTCGAACTCGGCTGGCTCGGCCTGCACGTCGACGAGGAACACGGCGGCTCCGGCTACGGATTGCCCGAGCTGGTCGTGGTGCTCGAAGAGCTCGGTCGCGCCGTCGCCCCGGGCCCCTTCGTCCCGACCGTGATCGCGTCGGCCGTGATCGCCAAAGACGGCTCAGCCGAACAGAAGTCACGGTTACTGCCCGGCCTGATCGATGGATCCGTCACCGCGGGCATCGGCTTGGACAGCCGGGTGCAGGTCAAAGACGGTGTCGCCGACGGCGAGGCCGGAGTCGTGCTGGGCGCGGGGCTGGCCGACCTGCTGCTGATCGCCGCCGGCGACGACGTCCTGCTGCTGGGCCGCGGCCGCTCGGGAGTGTCGGTGGAGGTGCCCGAGAACCTCGACCCCACTCGCCGTTCCGGGCGGGTACGCCTGACCAACGTCAGCGTCGGTGTCGACGACATCATCGCGGGTGCGCGGGAATCGGCGCTGGCCCGGGCGCGGACCCTGCTGGCGGCCGAGGCGGTGGGCGGAGCGTCCGACTGCGTCGACGCTGCCGTCGACTACGCCAAGGTGCGCCAGCAATTCGGCCGCACCATCGCGACGTTCCAAGCGGTCAAGCACCACTGCGCGAACATGCTCGTGGCCGTGGAGTCGGCGACGGCCGCGGTCTGGGACGCCTCGCGTGCGGCCTCCGAAGACGAGGAGCAGTTCCGCTTGATCGCGGCAGTCGCTGCGGCACTGGCGTTTCCGGCCTACGCGCGTAACGCCGAACTCAACATCCAGGTGCACGGCGGCATCGGTTTCACCTGGGAGCATGACGCGCACCTGCATCTGCGCCGGGCACTCGTGACGTCAGCGCTGTTCGGCGGCGACACCCCGGCCCGCGATGTATTCGATCGCACTGCGTCGGGCGCCGTCCGGGAGAACAGCCTGGATCTGCCTCCCGAGGCCGAGGAACTGCGCACCCGGATCCACGCCGACGCCGCCGAAATCGCCGCTCTGGACAAGCAGGCGCAACGCGACAAGCTGATCGCGACCGGCTACGTGATGCCGCACTGGCCCAAGCCGTGGGGTCTGGGCGCCGATGCGGTGGAGCAGTTGGTCATCGAGGAAGAGTTCAAGGCGGCCGGCATCAAGCGTCCGGACTACGGCATCACCGGCTGGGTGATCCTGACCCTGATCCAGCACGGAACTGATTGGCAGATCGAAAGATTCGTCGAGAAGGCGCTACGCAAAGACGAGATCTGGTGCCAGCTGTTCTCCGAACCCGACGCCGGGTCGGACGCGGCGTCCATCAAGACCAAGGCCACTCGCGTCGACGGTGGCTGGAAGATCAACGGGCAAAAGGTGTGGACCAGCGGAGCCCACTACTGCGCGCGCGGCCTGGCCACCGTGCGCACCGACCCCAATGCGCCCAAGCACGCCGGCATCACCACGGTGATCGTCGACATGAAAGCGCCCGAGGTCGAGGTGCGGCCGCTGCGGCAGATCACCGGCGGCTCTGACTTCAACGAGGTGTTCTTCAACGACCTGTTCGTTCCCGACGAAGACGTGGTCGGCACCCCCAACTCGGGGTGGACGGTCGCCCGGGCGACGCTGGGCAACGAGCGGGTCAGCATCGGCGGCAGCGGGTCGTTCTACGAGGGATTGGCGACCGCACTGGTCGAGCTGGCTAAGCAGCACGCAGATCGATTGGCGGGCGCGGATATCCGGGTCGGGTCCTATCTCGCCAACGAGACCGCGTTGCGGCTGCTCAATCTGCGCCGGGTGGCCCGCAGCGTCGAAGGCGCGGGACCGGGGCCGGAAGGCAACGTGACCAAGCTGAAGCTGGCCGAGCACATGGTGGAGGGCGCCGCGATCATGGCTGCCCTGACCGGCCCCGAGGTCGCGCTGGTGGACGGCGCCGGAGCCGCGCCGGGCCGGCTGATCATGGGCGCACGCGGCATGGCGATTGCCGGCGGCACCTCGGAAGTCACCCGCAATCAGATCGCCGAGCGGATTCTCGGCATGCCGCGCGACCCGCTGATCAACTAGTCGGCGTAGTTAGCCGGTCGCCGGTGTGAACAACGGCGCCCCGCCGGCGCCCCTCTCGGGCTTGATGCTGACCGGCATCCCGCACGTCACCGAATCCGGTTCGCAGTCAACGATGTTGGCGGCAACCCGCAGCCCGGCCTGTTCGGCGAGCTCGACGATGGCGATCACATAGGGGACCGGGATCTCCGGGTTATACGGATGGTGGTTGACCGTGAAGGTGAACACCGTGCCCTGTCCGGAAATCGGGCGAGCGACCAGCGCGGCGCCGCACTCGCGGCATTCGCCGGCCGCGGGATGCACCCAGCGCGAGCAATCGGCGCAATACTCGATCAGCAGCTGTGACGTCGACTCGGCTGACACGGGCAATACAGTACACTCTATTGGTTTGGTGTGGGTGCGGTACTGGTTCGATGGGTTTTCCTCTGGCGGGCGGTGCAGATGACGTATTTCGAGAAAGACGCGATCGTGTCCGGTATCGGCATTTCCCGGATCGGCCGACGGACCGGCATCCCGGGGCGAGACCTGACCATGGAGGCCGTGCGCGGTGCCATCGCCGACGCCGGTCTGGTGCCCTCCGACATCGACGGCATCGCGACCTTGGGTGACACGCCGGCCGCGGAGGTCAATGCCGAACTGCATATCGAGGCGGCCGACTGCGGCAGCGGGTTCGGCACCGGCGGGCTGCTGAGCCCGGTGATGTCGGCATGCCGCGCGGTGTCCGAGAGACGCGCCCGGCACGTGGTGGTGTACCGCACCATCCAAATGCTCGGCGGCACGGTTCCGGTCAAGCCGGAGGAGAACGCTCCCGCCCCACCCTTGGCGCGGATGTTCGAAACGCCCGCGGGTGAAGCCAAGCCGGCTGTCGGGGCGATGGACGATGTCAACGATCTGGTTGCGGCCCAAGCGTATTCGGCAGCGAACTGGTTGGCACTGAACTGCCGTCGACACATGGAACTGTACGGAACGACCAAGGAACAGTTGGGTTGGCTGGCGCTCAACGGCAGGCGCAACGCCGCACTGAATCCGCTTGCGGTCTATCGCGAGCCGATGACGATGGCCGACTACCTGGGGGCGCGACTGGTGTCGACGCCGTTCGGGCTGCTGGATTGCGACGTGCCCATCGACGGATCGATCGCGGTGGTGGTCTCCAGCGCCGAATACGGGCCCGATTGCCAACACCGGCCCGTGCGGGTGGAGGCGATCGGTGGGTCCGACGGTGCCGGTGGCTGGTTCCATCGCGACGACTACCCGAAGATGGCGATGTCGGATGCGACCGCGCAGATGTGGTCACGCACCGAGTTGAAACCCACCGACCTCGCGGTTGCCGAGCTCTACGACGGGTTCACCTATCTCACCATCGCCTGGCTGGAAGCCCTGGGCGTCTGCGGCGACGGCGAGGCCGGCCCGTTCGTCGAAGGCGGCGCGCGGATCGCCCGCGACGGGCAACTGCCGCTGAACACTTACGGCGGCCAACTCTCGGCCGGGCGCATGCACGGCTACTGGGCATTGCACGAAGGATGCCTGCAGTTGCGCGGCGAGGCGGGGGAGCGGCAGGTGTCGCAGCGTCCCGAGGTCGGCGTGGTTTCCGTGGGCGGTGGTCCGGTCGCGGGTTGCATGCTGCTCACCTGCTGAGAATGCTTGTGGGAGCGCAGTATTGAGCTTCAAGTAAGCCCCGCGCCACCCGCGGGCGGGACGAAAAAGCTGGCTTCGACGATCGCCCGCGATATCGAGGCGGACATCGTGCGCCGCGGCTGGCCCGTCGGCGAATCGCTGGGCTCCGAAATTGCGCTGCAACAGCGCTTTCGCGTGAGCCGGTCGGTGCTGCGGGAGGCCGTGCGGCTCGTCGAGCACCATCGGGTGGCCCGGATGCGACGGGGACCGGGCGGCGGGCTGCTGATCACTGAGCCCGACGCGGGGCCCGCGACCCGCGCCATCGTCATCTATCTCGAATACCTGGGCACCACGCTCGCCGATCTGCTCACTGCGCGGCTGGTCCTCGAGCCGCTGGCGGCCGCGCTCGCGGCCGAACACATCGACGAGGCCGGCATCGAGCGGCTGCGTGCCGTGCTACACGCGGAGCAGCAGTGGCGGCCGGGCCTGCCGGCACCGCGCGACGAGTTTCACATCACGCTCGCGGAGCAGTCGAAAAACCCCGTCCTGCAACTCTTTATCGACGTGTTGATGAGGCTCACCACCCGGTACGCGCTGCGGTCGCGGACCGAGTCGGCCAGCGAGGCCATCGAGGCGCTCGACTACATGCATAACGACCACTCCGACCTCGTTGCCGCCGTGACTGCCGGCGATTCCGCCCGGGCCAAGACGCTGTCCGAGCGACACGTCGAAGCGGTGAATGCCTGGCTGCAGGAGCATCATCGGGGGCGCGCCAGCCGCCCCGCGCGGCGCCGCAGACGTGGAACCGACGCGGAAGTCCCGCGCGACAAGTTGGCGGAGGTCGTGGCGGCCGCCATCGGCGACGAAATCGGCTCCGGTGACTGGCCGGTCGGTTCGGTCTTCGGCACCGAAACGGCCCTGCTGGAGCGCTATCGGGTGAGCCGCGCGGTGTTACGAGAAGCGGTCCGACTGCTCGAATACCACTCGGTCGCGCAGATGCGCCGCGGACCCGGCGGTGGGCTGATCGTCACCGAGCCGCACGCGCAAGCCAGCATCGACACCATCGCGCTGTACCTGCAATTCCGGCAACCGAGTCGCGAAGATCTGCGTTGCGTGCGCGACGCCATCGAGATCGACAACGTCGCCAAGGTCGTCAAGCGACGCACCGAACCCGAGGTGACGGCCTTCCTGCACGCCTACCGGCCCGCGCTCGACGGCACGACGCAGACCGTCGGTGATGCGCATCAGGCCACGTGGGAGGAAGCGCGGTTCCACATCGAACTCGCGCAACTGGCCGGCAACTCACTGCTGGACCTTTTCTTGAGGATCATCATCGAGTTGTTCCGCCGGCACTGGTCGAGCACCGCGCAGGAGCCGCCGGCCCCCGACGACGTCGTCGCCGTCGAGCACGCTCACTTACGGATTCTCGACGCGATCACGGCGGGCGACGATAGCTTGGCGCGCTACCGCATTCGGCGTCATCTCGACGCCGCCGCCTCTTGGTGGCTGTGACGAGCATTCGCTAATCCGAGGCGGGTTTGTGATCACTTTCCTGCGTAGGGAACGCGAGTGCTGGGTACTGGCATGGGTAATGGGGCGCGGGGATACGAAAAGGTGAGCCGGTCCGGCAGGGGGTTGGCATTGGTAATGGAAAGCGGGAGCGCCGAAATGATCAGGGGCACGGAGAACGGGCGCCACGGCTTCGTTCATTCCGCGTTCCTCTACCACTCGCAACGGGAATACCTGGACGCCGTGGTTCCCTTCGTGCTCGAAGGTTTGGCGATGGACGAGCCCGTACTGGTAGCGGTGCCCGGCGCCTATCTGAGCTTGCTACGCGAGGCGCTCGGGGGCGAGGGTTCGACGACCGGGTTGCAACTGGTCGACATCGTCGAGGCGGCGCGCAATCCGAGCCGGTTTCTGGCGCTGCAGGGTTCCTTCGTCGAGGAGAACGCCGACGGGCGCGCGCGCATCGTCAGCCAGGTCTGCTGGCCGGAGCGCACCGCCGACGAGTTTTCGGGCTGCAAGCAGCACGAGGCGCTGGTCAACAGCGCTTTCGAAGGTCGCCAGCTGACCGCGCTGTGTCTCTACGACGCGGAACGGCTTGCCGACGACGTCCTGGCAAGCGCGCGTGCGACCCATCCGCTGTTGTGGAAATGCGATTCGCTGCAAGACAGCGCCGACTACGCGCCGGACGACGTGCTGGCACAGTGCAATCAGCCGCTACCGGCTAATCCGGGCGCCGTGACCTACATGGTTCGCAAATCCTCGGACCTGCGTCCGGCGCGGTCGTTCGCCGTCAACTACGCCGGCTGGGTCGGACTGTCCCAGGACGGCATCGAAGATCTGCAACTGGTCGCCACCGAGCTGGCCACCAACAGCTTGATGTACACCGACGGAGCCTGCCGGCTGGCCTTCTGGCGCGACGACGACCACCTGGTATGCGAGGCGCGCGACAACGGCCGGCTCGACGATCCGCTGGTGGGGCGCCTGGACCCGGGCCCGACCGGCCCGGCCAGCCGAGGATTGTTCCTGGTCAACGCCATTTCGGACCTGGTACGCACGCACACCGCCAGCACCGGAACGACGATTCAGGCATATCTCCGGTTGGATTCGTCGACCGGGCCCATCAGCTGAAACGGAAGGCGGCCCGCCGGAAACCGAGGTTCCCGGCGGGCCGCCTGCCCGAACGGTTAGAGACCTAGGCCGCCAAGGACTCCGCCCAAGAGCCCGCCGCTGGAGCCACCCACCAGACCGCCGCCGCCCGCGCCGCCCGCTGCGGTCGAGCATCCTGTCGGCAGTATCAACATTGCTGCCACCCCGAGGGCGGCTGCGGTGGCTTTGAGCGTTTTCTTAGAGGATTGCGACTTCATCGTCGTACCTTTCCGAGAGGGGACAGATAGCCGTAACGCATGATGGCAACCCGGCACATACCCCCTGTTAAACACACGTAAACCAGGTTTCGTGACTTTTCTCACGCCCAAGTTTTGTCATATGCATACTGGCGCAACGCAATCGAAGAACGGTCCGTGGGTCGGGGCCGCGAACGGTGAATGAGTGGCGTTCACGCAATGGAAAGCTGCCGATGGCGGCGCATTGGTAGCGGTCGGCACGCCGGGATAACCGGCTGCGGCAACTTTCAAGGCCTTCTTGGCGGTCATCGACTTCATTGTCGTTTGCCTTTGCCTTTAATTTGAGGATTAGTCCTCGGCTGCCGCTGCGCGGACCCACGCCGACGACAATCGCGTCGGCACCAGCAACAGTTCGATCAGCCCTCTCGCCACTGCCGCCGCGTCAAGCGCCTTCTCGGCTGCCGTCGACTTCATCGTCGTCGCCTTTCGTTCGGGGAATGGGTTGAGGCGACGACGGGATAACCGCTATTCGACACGTGTAAACCCATCTCGCGTCACTTGGTTCGAGTGCCGCCTGCGCAAGTTTTCGTTAAACGGTTAAACGATCACAGCGCTACGAGTCCCCGAAAAGGCGCTGACCGCGATGCTGTACGAGCATCGCCATCGAGACATTGAAGGTCAATCAGACGACTTCGCACGCGTGCACGGCCAAATCGAAGGAGCGTGAGAACGCGGCTGAGCTCCCGCGGTTCTCACACCACCGACGACGACCGCGTCAGGGCAGTGTGGCGGGAATCACGCCGCCGCCGCCCGCGCCGCCGGCGGTCGCGCCACCGCCCGCGGCGCCACCGCCGATGGTGCCGCCCGCAACTGTCGAAGCACATCCGGTGGGTAGCGTGACCGCGACGAGCGCCGCCGCGAATGATGCCAGTATCTTCTTGGTCCGCGCATTCATCGGAGGCGCCTTTCGTCCAGGAGGCTGTTGCACTGGTGTGCAATATTAGCTGTGGCTCGAATGAACCGCGGACGAACAATAATTGAATGCTTCTACGGACGTTGCTTAACATCGGTCATATTTGTAGCGAATGCTCACTGCGCCAACGCATTTAGCGAGATTGCCGCGCCAGCGCGTCGCTGGAACGACGCCAAGCCCGGCAGGTGAATCGGCGGCTGACGCGAGTAGCCGACAAGGAGCGTTCGGGACCAGGTTCGCTGCCCGGTCGCCACCTGGTCGACGGAGATCGGCTGCGACGCAGGGCGATTCGGGTCGGTGCAGCACGGCAACGGCCATCGAGTCGACCATCACTGGATCTCGGCGATCCTGGCGGTGCTCGCAATCGCGGTGTCAGTACTCAAATTGCACTAGCGCGCGGATCGCGTCGAGGTGTGCTCTCGCGGGATGCCAATCGCCACCGTCCGCCGGCGCAGGGTAAAGGCATTTGCAGTATCGACCTGCGGCGTCTAATGTCGCGCTCGTGCGTCTTCTGAAGAGTGCCGTAGTAGCCAGCACCCGCAGCGGGGTCTGATCCAGACCGACCCCCCGCTGTGGGTCGGAAGCTACTACCGTCGGTCGCTCCTTTGACCAGAGAAGACCGACACCGTGATTCTTACCCAGCCTCTTTCCAGGCCGATCTCCCTTGCGGAGCGCACTCCCACCCGCGTTCCTGCCCGCCGGCAGGACGCCAGCGCGTGGTTCGGCGATCGCTTCGGGGTTGCCTTGCCGCGCGGCTTGCGCGAACAGGCCGGCGCGATGACGTGGGAAAACTTCGTGTCGACCTACGGTCAGACCGCGGGCCCGCTGCGGCTGGGGCAGTGGGTGTGCGCCGACACCGAGCGACCGACCGGGCGGCTCGGTCCGCAAGCCCGCAATTTCCGGGCGACGATCGCCGTCGGTGACTGCCTGCGCACTTCGACCGCAGCCGCCAGTGGGCCGATCGCCGCCCTGACCGCGATGCTGCACGAGCGCGGGATCGCCATCGAGACGTTGAAGTTTCACCAGATGTCTTCGAACGGATGCACCGCCACGTTCATCTGCGGCAGCGACGGCATCCGCGCCGAATGGGCCGTGGGCCTATCCGAGGATCCGACTCAGTCGGCGTTGCGCGCGCTGATCGCGTGCGCCAATCGGCTCATGGCCTGAGCACGGGGCGCGCGAGTCTACAGCGGGCGCAACACAATTGGCATGCCGTCCTTGGGCACCGGCATACCGCCGTAGTCCCACTCGCACTTGTATCCCGGGCGGGGCGGTTCCAACCGGTAACGGCGCAGCAGCCGGTGCAGGATCGTCTTGATCTCCAACTGCCCGAACGTCATTCCGATGCACTTGTGGGCGCCCCCGCCGAAGGGTGTGAACGCATAGCGGTGCCGTTTGTGCTCGTTGCGCGGCTCGGTGAACCGCTCCGGGTCGAATTTCAGTGGGTCCGTCCACAATTCGGGCAAGCGGTGAATCATTCCGGGATAGGCGATGACGTTGGTGCCCTTGGGGATGTAGTAGCCCAGCAGTTCGGTGTCGCGCACGGTTTGCCGCATGGCCCACTGCACCGGGGTCACCAGGCGGATCGACTCGTTCATCACCAAGTCGAGTGACTCCAGCTTCTCCAGCGACTCGATGTCGACCGGGCCGTCGCCAAGCCGGTCCGACTCCTCGCGGCAGCGCTGTTGCCACTCCGGGTGCTGGGCCAGGTTGTAGGCCATCGTCGTCACCGTCGACGTAGACGTGTCGTGTGCGGCCATCATCAGGAAGATCATGTGGTTGACGATGTCTTCGTCGGAGAACTTGTTGCCGTCCTCGTCTTCGGTGCGGCACAACACCGACAGCAGGTCGTCGCCCTGGGTGGCCCGCTGTTCCTTGACCCGCTCGCGGAAGTAGTTCTCCAGCAGCTCGCGCGCCTTGAGTCCGCGCCACCAGGTGAACGGCGGCACGGGGGTGCGGATGATCGCATTGCCCGCGCGGGTGGTGATGGCGAACGCGTTGTTCACCTTGGTCACCAGCTCGTGGTCGGTGCCCGGCTCGTGGCCCATGAACACCATCGACGCGATGTCGAGCGTGAGCTCCTTCATTGCCGGGTAGAGCAGGAAGCGGGCATCGTTGGCCACCCAGTCGTGGGCGATCGTCTGCGAGACGACCTTGTCCATCTGCTCGACGTAGCTGACCAGCCGGGAGCGGATGAAGGCCTCCTGCATGATGCGCCGGTGGAACATGTGCTCTTCGAAGTCGAGCAGCATCAGGCCACGGTTGAAGAATGGGCCGATTACCGGCACCCATCCCTGCTGCGAGTAGTCCTTGTTCCGGTTGGAGTAGATGACCTGGGCGGCGTCCGGGCCTAGGGCGGCGATGCCCGGCAGCACGGGTGAATCCCCGAAGACCACCGGCCCCTTGGTGTTGTAGAGATGCATCAGATAGTCGGGTCCGCCCCGCAGCATCTCGATGATGTGCCCGATCACGGGCAGACCCGCGTCGCCGACGGCAGCCTTGAGACCGCTGCCCGGCGGCGGGTCGGCCAGTTTCCGCTCGGGGAACTGGGTGTTCAGCAGCTTGCGCTCGACCATCCCCATGCCGGGGAAATTGTTGAACGACGGCGTGAACCGGCGTTTTGCCTGGTCGAGCAGGTAGTGCGGCGTGCTGATGGTGGCGGGCATGGACGCTCCTTTGCGGACCCGGTGCGGGTGACATCGGTCACTGCAAATAACCTTCGACAAAAAGTTGACGGCTGTCAAGTTTGCTTTTGAAGCGGTGTGGTGCAAGGTCAGGGGATGAGCAGCCATGCGGAGCCGGCCACGCGGCGACGCGGCGACAAGCACCGGCAGGCGATCATGCAAGCGGTGCGGGAACTGCTGCAGGAGCGGCCGTTTGCGGAGCTGTCGGTCAGCACCATCAGCCTGCGAGCCGGGGTGGGTCGATCCGGGTTCTACTTCTACTTCGACTCCAAGTACGCGGTGCTCGCGCAGATCGTCGCCGAGGCCACCCAGGAGCTCGAAGAACTCACCCAGTTTTTCGCTCCCCGGCGGCCCGACGAGTCGCCCGAGCAGTTTGCCAAGCGGATGGTAGGCAGTGCCGCGGCCGTGTACGCGCACAACGACCCGGTCATGGCGGCCTGCAACGCCGCCCGGTACACCGACGTAGAGATACGGGGCATCCTCGAGCAACAGTTCGAGGTGGTCGTGGGTGAGATCGTCGCGATCGTCGACGCCGAGATGAAGGCGGGGACCGCCAATCCGATCAGCGACGACATCCCGACACTGGTGCGCACCCTGACCGGTACGACCGCGCTGATGCTCACCGGTGACCCGGCCTTTATCGGCCGAGCCGACGACGACATCGACCGCCGCGTCCGGCTGCTCGAGCAGCTGTGGCTGAACTCGTTGTGGGGCGGCCGCCGCGGATAACCGCGGACCAGCCGTTACCGACGGTATCGTCACCAGCATGGCGCAGAGGGGATCCGCGCGGTATTTCGCCGGGAAGCGCAGTCTGATCACCGGCGCGGCCAGCGGTATCGGCCGGGCGACCGCGTTGCGGCTGGCTGCCCAGGGTGCCGAGTTGTTTCTGACCGATCGCGACGCCGACGGGCTGGCCCAGACGGTGGCCGACGCCCGCGCCCTGGGCGCGCAAGTGTCGGCGCATCGGGCGCTCGATATCTCCGACTACGACGAGGTGGCCGCGTTCGCCACCGATGTCCACGCCGCGCATCCGAGCATGGACGTCGTGATGAACATCGCCGGAGTATCGGCCTGGGGGACCGTCGACCGGCTGAGCCACGAACAGTGGACCAAGATGGTCGCGATCAATCTGATGGGTCCGATCCACGTCATCGAGACGTTCGTGCCGTCGATGGTGGCCGCCCGCCGCGGTGGGCACGTCGTCAATGTGTCGTCGGCGGCCGGGCTGGTCGCGCTGCCGTGGCACGCCGCCTACAGCGCCAGCAAGTACGGATTACGCGGCCTGTCGGAGGTATTGCGCTTCGACCTGGCCCGGCATCGCATCGGGGTCTCCGTCGTGGTGCCCGGGGCGGTGAAGACGCCGCTGGTCGACACGGTCGAGATTGCCGGCGTCGACCGCGAAGACCCCAAGGTGAGCCGCTGGATCGACCGCTTCAGCGGTCATGCGGTGTCGCCGGAAAGGGCCGCCGAAAAGATCTTGGCCGGAGTGTCGAAGAACAGGTACCTGATCTACACATCGCAGGACATCCGCGCGCTGTACGCGTTCAAACGACTGGCGTGGTGGCCCTATAGCGTGGCGATGCGCCAGGTGAACGTCATCTTCACCCGGGCGCTGCGGCCGGCCCCGGCGCAATTAGGCCGGCATCTCCAATTCGAGCCGGACCCCGAGTAGCCGGACCGGGCGGTCGAGTTCGAACAGATCCAGGACGCGCAGTGCCGCTGCGACGATGACGTCGGCATCGGTGGTGGGCGCCGGCAGCTTGCGAATTTTGGTGCGGGTGTAGAACGTCGCGGTGCGCACGGTGACCGCCACCCGCGTGACGATGCGCCCCGCCGCGACGATTTCTTCCAGCGCGCGTCTCGCCAATTCTGTTACCGCCGAGCTCATTTCGGAGCGGTCGGTGAGGTCGCGCGGGAACGTGACTACGTGGCTGCGTGAGCGCGGGACCCACGGCTGCGCGCTGACCTCGGTGTCGCCACCGCCCTTGGCGAGCAGCAGCAACCACAGCCCGGTACGCGGTCCGAAGGTGGACGTCAAGAGCTCGGCATCACAATGGGCCAGCGCACGTACCGTCGTGATGTCCAGCGCCGCAAGCCGTTTCGCCGTCTTGGGTCCCACGCTCCACAGTGCGTCGACCGGACGATCGGCCATTACGTCCATCCAGTTCGCGTCGGTGAGGGTGAAGACGCCGCCGGGTTTCCCGAAGCCGGTGGCCACCTTGGCTCGTTGTTTGTTGTCGCTGATGCCGACCGAACAGGACAACCCGGTTTCCGAAAGGACAATGGTGCGAATCTGTTCCGCGACTTCGGCGGGATCGGCCGCGGTGACTGACACGTAGGCCTCGTCCCAGCCCCACACCTCGACCGGGTGCCCCAGATCGCGCAGCAGCCCCATCACCTCCTCGGAGGCCTCGTCATAGGCGGCCGGGTCCGACGGCAAGAAGGTGGCGTCCGGGCAGCGCCGAGCCGCGGTGCGCAACGGCATGCCCGCATGTACCCCGAACTCGCGGGCTTGATACGAGGCGCAGGTGACGACCTTGCGTGGTTCGGTGGGATCGCCGCTGCCGCCGACGATGACGGGCAACCCGTCGAGTTCGGGATGGCGGCGCAGCTCGACCGAGGCCAGAAATTGGTCGAGATCGACATGCAGGACCCAGCGCGTCGTCGGCGAGGCCATGTCGGTCAGGTCACCGCCCACACAGCTTGCGCGCCAGGCTTTCCCAGGCATCGCCCAGGCTTTCAAGCGTGTGGCCGCCGTAATTCAGTTGGTGCTCAACGTAATCCACGTCGAGCAGGGCCAATAATGCATCGGTCTGCACATCGAGATCGCCGCTGGTGTCGGCCGTCTGCAACAGCACTCGCACGTGCGTGCGCTGTACCGCGGCGGCGCCGGCGTGGCGGGTCAGCGGATCGCCCTTCGCCGCCGACAGCAGGGCATGGTGGGTGTGCACGAAGCACAGGCGCTCGCGGCCGAACGCCACCAGTCGATCCATCGGCGCGGCGTCCGGACCCAGCGGCGGCGGCCCGAACAGGAAGGCCTGCTGGCTGGCGCGTTCGTCCTCGTCGAGCAGCACCATCATCAGGCCGGCCCGGCTGCCGAACCGGCGGAACAGCGTGCCCTTGCCGACGCCGGCGGCCGCCGCGACGTCGTCCATCGTGATCGCGGCCGCGCCGCGTTTGGCGACCAGGCGGCGTGCTGCCTGCAGTAACAGCTCGCGGTTGCGTGCCGCGTCACCCCGCTCCTGTGGCAGCTCGCGCGGAGCCGACACGGGCAACTCGCCCAACCGCCCGACACCGCTCACCACTGCACTTTAACGCGATGGAATAAAACGGACTATAGTCCGATTAAACCGTGGCAGGATGTAGACCATCAACCGGAGGGAATCGAAACAGTGGCTGAGATCAAAGTCTTGGCGTTGGTAGGTAGCTTGCGGGCGGCGTCGATAAACCGCCAGATCGCCGAGTTGGCGGTTGACGTGGCTCCGGACGATGTCACGGTGACCGTGTTCGAGGGGCTGGGCGATCTGCCGTTCTACAACGAGGAAATCGACGACGCGATGAACGCCGAGGCGGCCGCGCTGGCCCCGGTGGCCGCGTTGCGTGCCGCGGCCGCGGCTGCGGATGCGGCGCTGATCGTCACTCCGGAGTACAACGGCAGCTACCCGGCAGTCGTCAAGAACACGATCGACTGGCTGTCGCGCCCGTTCGGCGACGGCGCGCTGAAGGACAAGCCGCTGGCGGTGATCGGCGGCGCGTTCGGCCGCTATGGCGGCGTGTGGGCGCACGACGACACCCGCAAGTCATTCGGTATCGCCGGCGCGCGGGTAGTCGAGGCGATCAAACTGTCGGTGCCGTTCGCAACTTTGGAGGGCAAAGCGCCCGCCGAACACGCCGATCTGGTGGCCAATGTGCGCGACGCGGTCGGCAAGCTCGCGGCCGAAGTCGGCTGAATTTGGCGGTATCCACCAAGCCGTTCACCCGGTGACCAGCAGCGTTCGCGGAAGTTAATAGCTAAAGCCGCCAGCCTTGTGCTGGCGGCTTTGCTAGCGGCGGGTGGGCACCCCGGTGGCGCCCTCGTTGTCGGTGGGCGCTGCTATACCTCTACCCATGGGCGTCCAAGGCGGGGTTTGTGATCTGCGACACGCCGGAGCGTGTCCGTGCGGCAGGGCTTACGACCAGGGAATTTCAGAATTGTTATTCAGAACATCTTGTATCTACAGATCTTGTCAGCCACTAGGTGTAGTGTTTGGCGAGCCGGCAGATCCCAGGTTTACCACGCCAGCCCGGCACGGTGAACCTCTCGGAATCGGCTTGGTCAGGTCATCAGAGCTGACCGCCGCAGACGGGAATCTTGGGGCTTGACGGATCGCTGAACATATCGGCGATGCAGTGCCCCAAGTAGTTGCCAGTCCGTAGCAAATTTTCCGACCTTCGTCCCCGCAGAGGAGCGGCTTCAATGAGCATCACCGTGTACACCAAGCCGGCATGTGTGCAGTGCAGCGCCACCTACAAGGCTCTCGACAAGCAGGGCCTCGCGTACGACAAGGTCGATATCAGCCTGGATGCCGAGGCGCGCGACTATGTGATGGCATTGGGCTATCTGCAGGCCCCCGTGGTGGTGGCAGGAAACGACCACTGGTCGGGTTTCCGGCCGGACCGCATCAAGGCACTTGCCGGAGCCGCGCTCAGCGCCTGATGAAGTAATGAGCAAGTAAGGAGGTTGCGGTGCCATGGATAGCACGCAGCGCAACCTGGACTGGATGATTGACGACCCGCAGCGCCCGGCGGCGCCGGGCTTGCGATCGTCACTGGTCTATTTTTCGTCGGTGTCGGAGAACACCCACCGCTTCGTGCAGAAGCTGGGTGTTCCCGCCACGCGAATCCCGCTGCATGGCCGCATCGAGGTCGACGATCCGTACGTATTGATACTGCCCACGTACGGCGGCGGGAAGGCCACGCCTGACATCAACAACGGGGGCTATGTCCCTAAGCAGGTCATCGCCTTTTTGAACAACGAGCACAACAGGTCGTTGATCCGCGGCGTCATCGCCGCCGGCAACAACAACTTCGGTGCCGAATTCGCCTATGCGGGCAACGTGGTTTCCCGCAAATGCGGCGTGCCCTACCTCTACCGCTTCGAACTGATGGGTACCCCGGACGACGTGGAAGCCGTTCGCGCGGGCTTGGAAGAATTCTGGAAGGACCAGACGTGCCACCAACCGTCACTGCAGAGCCTGTAACCACCGGCGCCCACGCGTTGCCGGGGGAGACCGACTACCACGCGCTCAACGCGATGCTGAATCTGTACGACAAAGACGGCAAGATTCAGTTCGACAAGGACCACGAGGCCGCGCATCAGTACTTCCTGCAGCACGTCAACCAGAACACGGTCTTCTTCCACAATCAGGACGAGAAGCTCGACTACCTGATCAAGGAGAACTACTACGAGCGCGAGGTGCTCGACCAGTACAGCCGCAACTTCGTCAAGACGCTGCTGGACCGGGCTTACGCGAAGAAGTTCCGGTTCCCGACCTTCCTCGGGGCTTTCAAGTACTACACCTCGTACACGCTGAAGACGTTCGACGGCAAGCGCTACCTCGAGCGCTTCGAGGACCGGGTCGTGATGGTCGCGCTCACGCTGGCCGCAGGTGACCACGCGCTGGCCGAGAAGCTCGTCGACGAGATCATCGACGGCCGGTTCCAGCCGGCGACCCCGACGTTTTTGAACTCGGGTAAGAAGCAGCGCGGCGAGCCGGTGAGCTGCTTTTTGCTGCGCATCGAGGACAACATGGAGTCGATCGGGCGCTCGATCAACTCCGCGCTGCAGCTGTCCAAGCGCGGCGGGGGAGTTGCGTTGTTGCTGAGCAACATTCGCGAACATGGCGCACCGATCAAGAACATCGAGAATCAATCCTCGGGTGTCATCCCGATCATGAAGCTGCTCGAGGACTCGTTCTCCTACGCCAATCAGCTGGGTGCGCGCCAAGGTGCGGGCGCGGTGTACCTGCACGCGCACCACCCGGACATCTACCGGTTCCTGGACACCAAGCGCGAGAACGCCGACGAGAAGATCCGGATCAAGACGCTGAGCCTCGGTGTGGTGATTCCCGACATCACCTTCGAGCTGGCCAAGAAGAACGAGGACATGTACCTGTTCTCGCCGTACGACGTCGAGCGGGTTTACGGCGTGCCGTTCGCCGACATCTCGGTGACCGAGAAGTACTACGAAATGGTCGATGACGCGCGCATCCGCAAGACCAAGATCAAGGCGCGCGAGTTCTTCCAGACGCTGGCCGAGCTGCAGTTCGAGTCCGGCTACCCGTACATCATGTACGAGGACACGGTGAACCGGGCCAACCCCATCGAGGGCAAGATCACGCACTCGAACCTGTGCTCGGAGATTCTGCAGGTGTCCACGCCGTCGTTGTTCAACGAAGACTTGTCGTATGCCAAAGTGGGCAAGGACATTTCGTGCAACCTGGGTTCGCTGAACATCGCGAAGGCCATGGACTCACCGGACTTCGCCCAGACCATCGAGGTGGCGATCCGGGCGCTGACCGCGGTCAGCGATCAGACACACATCTGGTCGGTGCCCTCAATCGAGCAGGGCAACAACGAATCCCACGCGATCGGGCTGGGGCAGATGAATCTGCACGGCTACCTGGCTCGCGAGCGCATCCTGTACGGCTCCGAAGAAGGTATCGACTTCACCAACATGTACTTCTACACCGTGCTCTACCACGCGCTGCGGGCGTCGAATCGCATTGCGATCGAACGCGGTAGCAAGTTCGGTGGTTTCGAGCGCTCGAAGTACGCCTCGGGCGAGTTCTTCGACAAGTACACCGAGCAGGTGTGGGAGCCGGCCACTGCCCGGGTTCGGGAGCTCTTCGCCGAGGCGGGCATCCGCATTCCGACGCAAGAGGATTGGCAGCGGCTCAAGGAGTCTGTGCAACAGCACGGCATCTACAACCAGAACCTGCAGGCCGTGCCGCCGACGGGGTCGATCTCCTACATCAACCACTCGACCAGCTCGATCCACCCGGTCGCGAGCAAGATCGAGATCCGCAAGGAAGGCAAGATTGGTCGCGTCTACTACCCGGCGCCGTACCTGACCAACGACAACCTGGAGTACTACCAGGACGCGTACGAGATCGGCTACGAAAAGATCATCGACACCTACGCGGCGGCCACCCAGCACGTGGACCAGGGGTTGAGTCTGACGCTGTTCTTCAAGGACACCGCTACTACCCGCGACGTCAACAAGGCGCAGATTTACGCCTGGCGCAAGGGAATCAAGACGCTGTACTACATCCGGCTGCGGCAGATGGCCTTGGAGGGCACCGAGGTCGAGGGCTGCGTGTCCTGCATGCTGTAGACACCGCGAGGAGTCTGCCCAGGTCAGCGGCCGCAGGGCGGTATGGTGCTTGATGTGGTGAGAATGCCTCGACCCGCAAGACCCCACCCGAGCGTGAAGCCGGGGGCGAAGGTCGACGCGCGCAGCGAGCGTTGGCGTGAACACCGCAAAAAGGTGCGCGGCGAAATCGTCGAGGCGGCGTTTCGCGCGATCGACCGGCTGGGACCCGAGCTGAGCGTGCGGGAGATCGCCGAAGAGGCCGGCACCGCCAAGCCGAAGATCTACCGTCACTTCCACGACAAGTCCGACCTGTTCCAGGCGATCGGCGAGCGGCTGCGCGACATGTTGTGGGCGGCGATCTTCCCGTCGATCAACCTGGCCACCGACTCGGCCCGCGAGATCGTCCGGCGCAGCGTCGACGAGTACGTCAACCTGGTCGACAAGCATCCCAACGTGCTGCGCGTGTTCATTTCGGCGCGCTCCGGAGCGACCACCGAGTCGACGGTGCGCACCCTCAACGAGGGCCGGCAGATCACGCTGACCATGGCCGACATGTTCGACAACGAGCTCAAGGACTTCAAGCTCGACCACGCCGCGTTCGAACTGGCCGCACACGCGGCCTTCGGATCGGCCGCGTCGTCCACCGAGTGGTGGTTGGGCGAACCCGACAGCCCGCGACGCATGCCGCGCGATCAGTTCGTCGCCCATCTGACCACGATCATGATGGGGGTCATCGTCGGCACTGCCGAGGCGCTGGGCATCGCGGTCGACCCCGATCAGCCGGTGCACAGCGCCGTGCGACGTAACCCCGCGGCCAGCTGAGGACCAAAGTCCCGTTGACATCACCCGGGCATTCGTCAAGACTCTGCTCTATCCGATACCGTTGGTACCGGGTATCTACGTTGGCCGGCCCGGGGTAGACATGAGGTGCGGCGGCTAACGCACGAGCTGATACGCCAATAGAAGGA
Source organism: Mycobacterium sp. 050128 (assembly GCF_036409155.1). Lineage (NCBI taxonomy): Bacteria > Bacillati > Actinomycetota > Actinomycetes > Mycobacteriales > Mycobacteriaceae > Mycobacterium > Mycobacterium sp. 050128. The sequence goes on from NZ_JAZGLW010000005.1 coordinate 126,438, forward strand.
CCGATTCACTGTGACCGATGCATTGACACAAGCCGAACCGACATCGGCCGCGCAGCCGGTGCATACCCGCGCGCTGATCATCGGAACCGGGTTCTCCGGCCTGGGCATGGGGATCAAGCTGCAGCAGCAGGGCGTGGACTTCGTGATCCTGGAGAAAGCCGATGACGTCGGCGGCACCTGGCGCGACAACAGCTACCCCGGGTGCGCCTGCGACATCCCGTCGCACCTGTACTCGTTCTCTTTCGAACCCAAGCCGGACTGGAAAAACCCGTTCTCCTACCAGCCCGAGATCTGGGACTACCTCAAGGGCGTCACCGAGAAGTACGGGTTGCGCCGCTACATCGAATTCAATTCGCTGGTCGATCGCGGACACTGGGACGACGACGAACACCGGTGGCACGTGTTCACCACCGACGGCCGCGAATACATCGCGCAGTTCCTGATCTCGGGCGCCGGCGCGCTGCACATCCCGTCGATCCCCGAGATCGAGGGTCGCGACGAATTCCGCGGTCCCGCTTTCCATTCCGCGGAGTGGGACCACAGCGTCGATCTCACCGGCAAGCGGGTGGCAATGATCGGGACCGGCGCCAGCGCAATCCAGATCGTCCCGGAGATCGTCGGACAGGTCGGCGAGCTTCAGCTCTACCAACGCACCCCGCCGTGGGTGGTCCCGCGGTCGAACCCGGATCTGCCGGTTGCCGTGCGCCGGGCCATGGAGAACGTCCCCGGGCTGCGCGCGCTGGTGCGGCTGGTCATCTACTGGGGGCAGGAGGCGCTGGCATTCGGCATGACGAAGCGGCCGAACGCGCTGAAATTCATTGAGGCGTACTGCAAATACAACATCCGTCGCTCGGTCAAGGATCGCGAGCTGCGCCGCAAGCTGATCCCGAACTACCGGATCGGCTGCAAGCGAATCCTGAACTCGTCGACGTACTACCGTGCGGTCGCCGACCCTAAGACCGAACTGATCACCGACGCCATCACCCGGATCACGCCCGATGGGATCGTGACAGCCGACGGCACCGAACGCCCGGTCGACGTAATCGTCTATGGCACCGGTTTTCACGTCACCGACTCCTACACCTATGTCCAGATCAAGGGACGCCACGGTGAGGACCTGGTCGACCGCTGGAACCGGGAGGGGATCGGCGCGCACCGGGGGATCACCGTCGCCGACATGCCCAACCTGTTCTTCCTGTTGGGTCCCAACACCGGACTGGGGCACAACTCGGTGGTGTTCATGATCGAGTCCCAGATTCGCTACGTCGCCGACGCGATCAAGAAGTGCGACAAATTCGGCGCCCAGGCGTTGGCACCGACCCGCGCGGCGCAGGACAAGTTCAACGACGAGCTGCAGGAGCAACTCAAGGGGTCGGTGTGGAACAGCGGCGGTTGCAGCAGCTGGTATCTCGACGAGCACGGTAAGAACACCGTGCTGTGGGGCGGCTACACCTGGCAGTACTGGCGTTCCACCCACTCGGTCAAGCCCGACGAATATCAGTTCTTCGGCGTGCGCAGCGGGTCACGCGCCGAGCGCTCCGGGGTCACCGCTCAGGGCTGAGCCCTGCCGCTTAGACATAACCGCAGTTCAGGACTCCCAAAAGGAGTCGTCAGGCTTTAGACTCGGAGGTTTATGAGCGCGTATCAGACCGTCGTGGTCGGCACCGATGGCTCGGACTCGTCGTTGCGTGCGGTGGACCGCGCGGCCGCGATCGCCGCGGAGGATGGTTCGAAATTGATCATTGCGACGGCACATCCCCCGATTCCCGAGGAACGCGGTCGCTACGCCATCCCGCCGGGGAGCGACCACGGTCAGGACTACCGGACGGTGGGCGAGGCCCCCTACTACGCGATCCTGCACAACGCCAGGGAGCGGGCGCACCGAGCCGGGGCCAAGAACGTGGAGGAGAAGTCGATCGTCGGTGCCCCCATCACCGCCCTGGTGCAGCTCGCCGAGGACGCCCGTGCCGACCTGCTGGTCGTCGGCAACGTCGGGCTCGCCAGCGTCGCCGGCCGACTGCTGGGATCGGTGCCGTCCGAAGTCTCCCGCAAAGCCAAGATGGACGTCCTGATCGTCCATACCTCCGACTAGGGCGTCGTTAGGCCTTAAGCGCCGACCGAAGTCGTTGCAGTGCTTGACTTTTCACTTTGCTGCGCATCCTTGGCAAAGGATCGTAGGTTCAAGCGCACGATCCGGTCCAGGACCCGGTCCGAGACGACGCGGCTGACCCGCAGCAAGATCGCGGCGTCACGCCCGATCGTGTAGCGAGTCCGCGGGCGAGAAGCGGTGGCCGCCTTGGCGATGACCTTTGCGGCATGTTCGGCCGAAACACCGTCCTCGCCGAACGATCGGGCCTGTGCCGTGACGGCTGCGGCGAGATCGCCATACCGGGCGAGTTGGGCGTCGGTCATGTTCGCCTTCAACCCTTCGGCGGTGGCGATTCCACGCACGGCCATTTCGGTCTTGACGGCGCCGGGTTCGACGACGACCACTTTGATGCCCAGCTCGGCGACCTCACGCCGCAGTGCATCACTGACCGCCTCGAGGGCGAACTTCGAACCGGCGTAAGCGCCGTAAGTCGGCAAGACCACCTTCCCGCCCACGGAACTGATGTTCACGACGGTTCCGGAGCTGAGCAGTAGAGCCGGCAACAGCGCCTGGGTCATCGCGATGTGGCCGAACAGATTCACCTCGAACTGATGGCGCCACTGCTCCAGCGGCAGGGCTTCTACCGGCGCGTTGATCGCAATGCCGGCATTGTTGATCAACGCCCTTAGTGGGCGATGCCGTGGATCGTGGGCGACCCGGTCGGCGATCGCGGCCACGTCGGACTCAACGGTGATGTCGAGGATGTGCGGCTCCAGGCTTTGCAGGCCCTCGGCTTTCAGCGCGTCGGCGTCGGCCTCGCGTCGCACGCCGGCGAGAACATGAAAACCCTTGCGGGCCAATTCTTTAGCGGTCGCCGCGCCCATGCCTGTCGAGGCGCCGGTCACGACGATCAGCTCGTCCTGATGTGCGGGGTTCGAGGAATTCATGGTGTTCTCCTTTACAGGATGAGCCTTGAGTTGACGCTGTCATCTCAAACTAGCAGTTAAGTTGACAATGTCAACTCAAACGTCGGCTTATGCTCAGCACGTGACGACACGAGCGGAGAGCGCGGCGGCCACCCGCCGTTCGCTGATTGAGGCGGCGGGGGTGCTGCTCGACCTCGGTGGCGTCGAGGCGGTGACGCTGCGCGAGGTGGGCGCTCGCAGTGGTGTGTCGCGCTCGGCCGCGTATCGCCACTTCGCCGACAAGGAATCTCTGCTGGCGGTGGTGGCCATGAACGCGTTGAGCGAATTGGGTGACGCGCTAGAGGCATTGGTCAACAGCGACGATTCGCCCGAGCAGTCGTTGCGTACCGGGTTGCTCTCGTTGATCGATATCGGGCGCATCCGTCCCCATCTGTATCGGCTGATGTTCACCCCGCCGGCGGGTGACCCGACCGAAGTGATGCGGGTGGCCCAACGCGCGCAGGATTTGTTTCTGGACATCGTGGGTCGCATCACCGGTCCGCAGCAGGCGAGCCGTTATGCAGCCTTGTTGTTGACCAGCGCCCACGGGATCACCGGTTTGGACCTGAGCGGTCACATGGATTTGGACAAGTGGCACACCAACGCCGAGGAGCTTGTCGACACGCTTATCTCGGTGTTGCCCAAAGCGAAGTAGCTTCGCCTCAGCGGCGCAACAGGATTGCGAAAGCGTTCGCGGCCGCAGCCACGCCGGCGTCGTCGTTAGTGGCCACCAGATCCAGTAGCAGGCCCCGGGTGACGGCCAGACCGAGCCTGGCCATTGCCGGATCGAATGCATCGCCGGCCACTGCCCCGACCGCGGTCAGCCAACCGTCGACGGCGCCGGGAATCATTCGGGCGAAGGGCCTTTCACCCTGGGCCGCGCGCGCGTAGCACTCGAAGAACAGGCGCTCCAGCCGGCGCAGCTCGGGCCGCTGCAGGTCGGCCCACATCGCGGTAAAGCCGGTGGCGGCGTCCGCCGGTAACTCGGGGAGCAGGCCCATCTGGCGTTGCTCGACCTCCTCGACGACCGCCAGCAGCAGGTCCTCTCGAGACCCGAAGTGGTGCAGCAACATTCGATGGCTGGTGCCGACGGCGCCGGCTATCTCGCGCAGGGAGCGGTCGCCGATGCCGCCGTCGGCGAACTCGTCGATCAGTGCGTCGAGGAGCTGCCGGCGCCGCGCAAGGTCAGGGGTGCGGACCATTGGCCCGGCTGAGCTGCTCCGAGCGGGCCTTGAGTCCTTGGGCTTCCAGTTCCAGAAAGCGCCTGGTCTTCTTGGCCATCAGCCGCCCGACGAGCGCGCCGAGGACGCCGCCCTGATCGAGTTGTTGGCGCACCAGGGTGCGGCCGCCCGATTGGCCGATGACATCGTGGCGGGCGCTGACCCGCACGCCGGGGGAGCGTTGCACCCACGTCCAGGATGACCCCGGGTCGAACTCGGTAACCTGCCAGACCAGCTTCTGCATGCCGGGCTGCTTGATCGCGAACCGTTTGCCGATGGCGAGGCCGGGTCCATCCAGCCCGACAAGCGATGTCACGGACGCGGTCCAGTCGGGCCAGTGCTCGACATCGGTGAAGACATCCCATACCAATTGCGGCGCGGCATCGATCTCAATGCTGTCTTCATTAAACATGTACCAAATGGTACATGGTGCGCGATGCCGTGCAAAGAGGCCGTTGCGTGGACGACGGTGGCGGCCGGATGTGCGCGAGCAATGCGGCCCCGGCGCCCCATCGAGCGTCGCGCATCCCACCTCGGCCGCGATCGTTGCGAATGAAGTAGCGAACTACGCTATGGCGTCTTCCAACCGCGAGATAAATCTTTTCGAGACAAGGGATTACACGTCACGAGAGGAGCAAGGACAATGTCAGACCTTATTGCGGCGGCTTCATTGCCGCAGGCACTGGTTGCTCGCCTGCGAGAGCTGGAGGAGCAGCCTGGCATGCGGGTGAATCGCATTCCGGTGTTGACCACAACAATTGGTGAGCGCGAAATTCTCGACACCGTGGGCGACGCGGTGCCGGGATTGGATTTTGCCTCCCTCACGACACTTGCCGTGCTGAGTCCGCGCCGGCCTGAGGTCGACGGAGTCGCGTGGCTCGATTTCGAGACCGTCACCTACTACACGGCCGGCGCCAACGCATTCGCCTCGGTCGGGACGTTCTCGGGCAACGCGGAGTTTCAGCCGTATCTGCGGCTCACGCTGGCGAAGGCGCCGACGGGGGCCGGGGTCCTGGTGACCTGTCGGGCGACAAGCATCGCTGTAGGACCGCACTACCCGGGGTATTACCGCGTAGAAGGGCCGGGCGTGGCGGCAAGTTTCGAGGACAACGCCCGACCCACCACGTTCACTTTCTTCGTTCCGGCCGGCGGTAATGGTCCTGTCGAGATCAAGATCTACACCGACCCCGACAGAATTCAGTTGTGGGCGTTCCACGACTGCACGATCGCCAAGATCTGACCGCGCGGCCAGGGCGCCGGCCATCGATCTCGGCGGGCAGGACCGGCGGGAGTGGCGGCGGGAGGGGCGGCGGGAGGGACTATGCCTTGACGCGCGCGTTGAGGTGCTCGAGCGCCGCCTCGGCGCCGTTCCACCCGGGGATGCCGGTGACTCCCGGGCCCGGGTGGGTGCACTGCCCGCACAGGTAGAGCCCGTCGACCGGGGTGGCGAACTTGTCAGCTCCCTCCACGACGCGGCCGGTCCACAGCTGGTTGGGCTGCAACAACCCATGCGAGTAGTCACCGGCGTGTGCGCTGAAGGTGCTGCCGAAGTAGCGGTTGGAGAACACCACGCGGTTGGTCACCGAGTCGGCGAACCCGGGTGCGAACTTGTCGAAGATCCCGACGCAGGTGTCGGCGTATTGCTCTTTCCAGCTTCGGTTTTCGTCGGCATCCAGCCCGGTGGGGAAGTAGGGCGTGAAAATCGTTGCGCTGTGCTTGCCTTCGGGCGCCAGCGACGAGTCGACCATGCTCGGTATGTACAGGTAGGTGGGAGGTGCGTCGGGCAGCACGCCCTTGCGGTACTGCTCCCATGCGTCGCTGATGTATTCCGGTGACGGCGCGTAAGCGACTGTCGGACACCAGTTCCCGTTGTCCTGCATGTAGGGCTGCAGGCGCTCGATCCATTGGGGCGCTTGATCGATGGTGAGATGGGCCTGGATGTATCCCAGGTTGAAGTTGATCTCCTTGATCTTGCGGATGTAGTCGGGCGGAAAGTTCTGCGCGCCGGCCAGATTCACGAAGGTGGTGTACGGGTCCAGCGACGACAGCACCACATCGGCGGAAATAGCTGTGCCATCACGTAATTGGACCCCGGTGGCGCGTCCGTTCTCGACCAGGATTTCCTTCACGTGCTGTTTCATCTGTACTTCGGCGCCCAGCGACTCCGCGCGCCGGCACAGTGCGGCGCTCAGTGCGCCGATGCCGCCGCGCGGCATGATGTATTCGACGTTGCCGCCGCCGATCAGGTAGTGGTACAGCGTCGACGCATTCGAGCCCGGGGTCCAGGGTCCGCCGTCGAACGCGTCGATCGACATCGCGGCCAGCGAGCCCTGGATGCAGCGGCCCTGGTCGGGCGCAAGGAAGCGCCGGACCGTGTCCATCGTGCTGCCGTACCACATTTGGGCGAAGTCATGCCGGTCCGCAGGCGTGGGCTGCGAGGCGATCACCTCGATGATGTCCAGCGGCGGACCGAACGCCGAGTCGACGAAGTAGGGCGCGAATCTTCCTATGTGCGCGAACAATCCGCCGAGCGCGGCCGCGACGTCGGCGCCGTGATCTTCGAGGAGATGGCGTCCCATCCGCTCCAGGTCGTTGTACATCACGAACGGGGTGTCCGCGGCCTGAGTGCCGTCGCCGAACGTGCACGTCGACGTCCACTGATCCATCAGTTCGAAGCCCCACTTCGTGAGCTCCAGCCGGTCGGTCATCTCCTGGCGCCAGATCAGCACGGCCCAGGCGCCGACGCTGTGCTTGTACCCGTCGAAGAGTTCGCGGGTCGCGGCCATGCCGCCGAGGAAGTGAGCGCGTTCGAGGACAAGCACCTTCGCGCCGTTCTTGGCCAGCACATTCGCGGCAACTAATCCGTTGTGACCTGCTCCGATGATGATCGCGTCATAGTCGGCCATGCTGACTCCTCCGGTGCTGATCCGTCGACTTCAGGCACAATGTCATATCTGACATACTTGCGTCAATGATGACATTTGGTGTCTGCTTAGACCGTGGAATCTCGTAGTCAGCGGACGCGTCAGGCGCTGGTGCAGGCCGCGATGAAGCGGTTTGTCGCCGACGGCGTGCACCAGACCAGCGTGTCCGACATCGTTGCCGACGTCGGGGTGACCGAGCGGACGTTCTATCGGCACTTCCCGTCGAAGCACGCGGTGATCTTCGCCGACTACGACATCGGCTTCGAGTGGTTCGCTCGCGCGCTGGCATTGCGGCCTCATGGTGAACCCATCACCGCGTCGGTGCGAAAAGCCGTGGACGCCTTCCCTTTTGACTTCGCGATGGTCCGCGAGGCCGCCACCATCAGGTCGCGCGACCTCGACCAGGACATCATCACGACGCACATCGGTCGGATGCGCGATCAGGTCGCCGGCGAGATCAGCCGATTCATCCACGCGCGATCAAAGCCCACCGCTGACGGGGCGATGATCGCCGACATCGCGGCACACAGCCTGGCGACGGCCGTGTTTGCCTCGCTGGAGGCGTGGATGAGCAAAGGTGGCGAGGACATCGACGAGTTGAGCCGCCTGACCGACATCGCGCTGAGCGCGCTGGAAGACGGGCTCACGCACACCCTGCGCGAAGCCGGATTGGATTAACCAACGAAATCGCTTCCCGCCCAACAGCCATCGCAACACCGTCGGATTGATGCGGTCCGCTCGGGGTATCCGAAAACCGTGCAGGTAATCCGCAAGCTCCCATCGCAGGCCGTTGTTTGCCTCGCGACTGCAGTGATGGCAGCCTGCGGCCACGATGCCGTCGTGGCGACGTCCGCCGGACCCACGACCACCGGCATGCTGCCGCCGGGGGTAGCGACCGAAGGCATCCGCCCGCCCGCGACTGGGCTACCGCCGGCGGCCGAACCGCTCAAGGGGCCACCCATTCCCCCCGACGGGCTCGTTGGGCGGACCATCCCGGTGGGGCACGAGCCCGAAGGTGTGGTCGTGGACGCGTCAACGCGAACCGTCGCGGTCGCGACGCGCGATCCCAATGAACTGGTGCTGATCGATGCGGACTCGGGCGACATCACCGGCCGGGTTTCGCTGCCGGGGACGGTCCGGCATCTGCAGCTCGCCGCGCCCGGCGGTCCGGTGCTGGTTCCGGTCGAGACCGCCAATGCACTGGTGCAAGTCGGCTTGCCGCAAGGGAAGCCATCGCCGCCCATCGTCACCGGCACCGCGCCTCATGATGCGGCCGCGGCGACCAACGGCACTGTCTTCGTCGCCAACGAACTCGGTGGCACGGTGGCGGTGTTGCGCCGTGGCCAGATCGTGAAGGTCTTCACCGACAGTGTGCAGCCGGCCGGCACGGCGGCAGCTGGGACCTCGGTGGGCGTGCTCGACGTGCGGAAGAACGACCTGACCGTGTACGACGCCGAGCGGTTGACCATTGTGGGATCCACGCCGGCCGGCGCGGGTCCGACTCATCTGGTCGTTGACCAGCACGGACGGATGATCGCGACCGATACCCGCGGCAACAAGGTGCGGGTGTTCACTGCGCTGCCCGCACCGCGTGAGGTAGCGAGCATTCCTCAGCCGGGCGGACCGTATGGCATTACCTACGACGCTGTGCGCGACCGGCTCTGGGTTGCCTCTTCGGGCACCAACGAAGTGATCGGCTACGACATGAACGGACCCACTCCCGTTGAGCGACAACGAATCCGGACGGTACGGGACCCCTACACCGTGGGTGTCGACCCGAAAAGCGGTCGTCTGTTTGTGGCCGGAGTTTCCGGTGGCGTACTGCAGGTCATCGACACCGCGCCTTAACCACGGCGGTGTGGGTTTGGAGGCACCACCCGGTCAGACGGCACAATGGACCTCGGAGGCGACGCGAGCACTCCAACGTGACCCGGGTCGCGACACGCAAACACAACTTCTTGTGTTCCGGCGGGATGTCCGACCCCAGGGGTAGTGTCTGGAGCCTGACGTCCCTCAGGAAAAACAGTGTGTGAAGTGGGGTTCTGGTGACCGAAAACATGAAGCTGATCGACCGTGCTTCGGCGATCAACTGGAACCGGGTGCAAGACGAGAAAGACGCCGAGGTCTGGGACCGGCTGACCGGAAACTTCTGGCTGCCCGAGAAAGTGCCGGTGTCCAATGACATCCCGTCGTGGGGGACGCTGACCGCCAACGAGAAACAGCTCACGATGCGCGTCTTCACCGGGCTGACGTTGCTGGACACCATCCAGGGCACCGTCGGTGCGGTCAGCCTGATTCCCGATTCGCTGACGCCGCACGAGCAGGCCGTCTACACCAACATCGCGTTCATGGAGTCGGTGCACGCCAAGAGCTACAGCTCGATCTTCTCCACGCTATGTTCCACGAGCGAGATCGACGACGCCTTCCGCTGGTCGGAGGAGAACCCCAATCTGCAGCGCAAGGCCGAGATCGTCATGCAGTACTACCGCGGCGACGAGCCACTCAAGCGCAAGGTGGCCTCCACGCTGCTGGAAAGCTTCCTCTTCTACTCGGGCTTCTACCTGCCCATGTACTGGTCGAGCCGGGCCAAGCTGACCAACACCGCCGACATGATCCGGCTGATCATCCGCGACGAGGCCGTGCACGGCTACTACATCGGCTACAAGTTCCAGCGCGGCCTGGCGATGGTCGACGAGACCAAGCGCGCCGAACTCAAGGACTACACCTACGAGTTGCTCTTCGAGCTCTACGACAACGAGGTGGAGTACACCCAGGACCTCTACGACGAGGTCGGGCTGACCGAGGACGTCAAGAAGTTCTTGCGCTACAACGCCAACAAGGCGCTGATGAACCTGGGCTACGAGGCGCTGTTCCCGCGCGACGAGACCGACGTGAACCCGGCGATCCTGTCGGCACTATCGCCGAACGCCGACGAGAACCACGACTTCTTCTCCGGCTCGGGCTCGTCGTACGTGATCGGCAAGGCCGTCAACACCGAAGACGAGGACTGGGACTTCTAAAGCCGCCTTCAACTCGGCTGCTCTGTACGGATTGCCGGAAACCGCAGGCTGATTCGTGTCTCGGGCAGGATGAGCAGGGTGGATAGTGAGAACTCCGTCGGCGCGGCCGACTTCCGACGCGCGTTGGCGCTGATTCAGCACGGCGAGCGCGGCGATGAAGCCGCCATGCGCGTCGTCGTCGACGATGAAGTCATCCCTGCCGATCGGCTCGCGCAGCTGATCCGCGCCACCGTGTCGATCTTCTGGCAGCTGGTGGCTCAGCTGTGCGAACCGAACGAAATCGCCGAGATCGGCCAGACCCTGACCCAGGCATCCGCGCTCGACGAGGTCGATCTCGATCGCGACAACCGGCTGGTGGCCCGGATGGCGATGGCACAGCACGGCGGTGAGCCGGGCGCCGAGGATGAGGTGCTGGGCGACGCGGCCGCGACGCCCGACGGTCTGGTCCGCCTCGCTCTCACCGCCGCCGGTGTCGTCTCCGCGATGCTGCCTCAATTGCGCACCGATGTCGGCCGGCAATTGCTCAACAACTTGGCGATGCAGGCTTTGCGCGAAGAGAACTGTTGATGCGCAACTAGCTGGATGCCCACATTTTGCGCAGTCGTAGGCGCTCATCGATAACCTGCGCCCATGGCACAGGCCGAGGTCGTACCGGATAGGCAAACGCAGGCGCTACCGCTCAATGGCGCATGCCGCGAATGCGGCCAGGCCCGGCGCAAACGACCCGATGTGGCGGGCCGCCCACGATCCCGGCGCGTCCCCGTGGCCGCGCAGCCGTCTTCGCCGAAGCCGAAGCAGAAAACTGCCCGAAAGTGGCACGAAATGCCTTGGTGGTTCAGCGAACTCATCATTCCGACCGTCGTCGCGCTGGTTACCGGCGCCATCGTGGCGGTGGGAACGATCAAAGGCCAAGCCCTGCTCGATGATGCTCGCGAGGACCGGGCATTGCGGCTGGAAAATCTCCGATTCGTCCGCGACCACTCTGCCGTCGACCCCCATCAGCCGCGCCCATTCGGCGGTCTTGATCTGCGCGGCCAACACCTGCGCGGGCTGCAATTGGCGAACGCCAACTTTGAGGACGCCAACCTTGAGGGAGCGATACTCAATAACTCGAATCTCTACCGCGCAAGTTTCAATTACGCCCGTCTGATCGACGCGTATCTCGTTGCTGCGGATCTATCGGAAACGGATGTGGAAGGCGCCAATTTGAGTGGCGCGGACCTGGACCACGCCAATCTTTCGGGCGCAATCTTCGATCAGACTGTGCTGTATCGGGCCAACCTGAAAACCGCCAATCTCAATGGCGCAGTGTTCAGGTGCGTCTACTACGACGCCTCCACGTCGTGGCCACCCGGGTTCGCCCCCGCGGCCCGTGACCAACGCTGTGCGGCACCTGGAAGGCTCCGCCGCTAGGAGGTTTCAGCTAATGCCGCAGACCCCAAGGCCGTCCGGGCAATTGATGGTGCACCCCGCGGTCGTGGAGGCGGCAAAGGCGAGGACCAAGGCGACGACAAGTTTGCTCGTGAGACGAGACATGACCACTCCGTTCTTCCGGGCTGGGCCCGGGCCGTTGTCGGCTCGCTCATCTTAATTCGCTGGAGCGGCAAAGAGCACTAATTGGCCGGATGGCTCGTCGGTAGCCGGCATGGGCGATTTCTAGCGCCAGATGTTCAGGTCGTGAACGGCATGTGAATTGTCGCCATGGTCGTAGGCCACGGCACCATCCGTACCCCGAGACTGATGGGGTGTCGGAACATCACTCTCACAAGCACGCGAATTTCCTCAAGTCAGTGATCCGCTGGCTGGACGTCGGCTACCCGCAAGGCGTTCCCGGCCCTGACCAGGTGGCGTTGTTCGCCCTGCTGCGGAGCACCCCCCTGACCCAGGAGCAACTCGAAGAGGTTGCTCACAACATCGCCGTGAAGGAATCGCAGCCCGGAGCTGACGGCGTCGTCAGCCGCGAGGAGATCGTCGAGTTCATCGAGAAGGCGACTCACACCGACCCCGGCCAAGAGGACATTCAGCGCGTGGCCTCGACGCTGGCCGCCGCCGGCTGGCCGCTGGCCGGGATCAGCGTGCACCCGGATGACGAGCATGGCAAAGCGGCCGAAGAGATCGCGTGTCGCCACGACGACGCGGCCCAGGGTGTCTCACAGGGTTGAGATGTCGATGACGAAGCGGTAGCGCACGTCGCTGGCGAGCACCCGCTCGTAGGCTTCGTTGACGTAATCCGCTTCGATGACCTCGATTTCGGGGGTCACATTGTGCTCGGCGCAGAAGTCGAGCATCTCCTGGGTTTCCGCGATGCCGCCGATGTTCGACCCGGACAGGCTGCGGCGCGCCAGCGCCAACGGGAACGCGCCGATCTCCATCGGGTGCTCGGGAATGCCCAATTCGACGAGCGTGCCGTCGACGTCGAGCAAGCCCACGTAGTCGTCGAGCTTCAGGTTCGCCGAGACGGTGTTGAGGATCAGGTCGAAGCTGCTGCGCAACTTCTTGAAGGTGTCGCGGTCGGAGGTGGCGTAGTAGTTCTTGGCGCCCAGCCGCAGTCCGTCCTCCATCTTCTTCAGCGACTGCGACAGCACGCTCACCTCCGCACCCATCGCCGCGCCCAGCTTGACCCCCATGTGGCCGAGGCCACCGAGGCCGATGATCGCCAGCCGCGTGCCCTGCCCGGCCTTCCAGTGGCGCAGCGGCGAGAACAGCGTGACGCCCGCGCACAGCAGCGGTGCGGCTTTGTCCAGCGGGAGCGAGTTCGGAATGCGCAGGACGAAGTTCTCGTCGACGACGATTGCCTGGCTGTACCCGCCGTAGGTCGGGGTGCCGTCCTTGTCGGTGGAGTTGTAGGTGAACGTCGCACCCCGCTTGCAGTACTGCTCCAGCCCGGCCTTGCAGCTGCTGCACTGGCCGCAGGAGTTCACCATGCAGCCCACGCCGACGTGGTCGCCCACCTTGTGCTTGGTCACCTCGGCGCCGATGGCGGTTACCACGCCGGCGATCTCGTGGCCGACGACGACCGGGTAGTTCGGCACACCCCACTCGGATTTGGCGGTGTGGATGTCGGAGTGGCAGATGCCGGCGAATTTGATGTCGATCGCCACGTCGTGCGGCCCCGGGTCGCGGCGGGTGATCGTAATCTTGGTCAACGGTTCCTTCGCCGAAGTGGCGGCATACGCGGAAACAGTGCTCATTGGCAATCCCTCTTTGATTCGGTTGCGTCCTAGAAAAGCTTAGCTAAGGTAAAGGTCTCAGGCCAATCGGACTGGCCAGATATCAGCTTTTGACGATGTGTGCGTGCGCCGACCGGGCGGCGCTAGTTGATCGCGGCGTTGACCAGGCGCAGGTCGTCCACGATGCCCCGGGCCGCGATCACGCCCTCGCCGGTCTGCCATACCTCGTCGTTGACGATGTAAACGCGGTTGTCGCGGTTCGCCGACAGCTTGCGCCACGGAGCGCTGTCCAGGAGTGTCGCGGCGCGGTCGGCGGCAGCACGGGTGGCGCACGACATGTAGATCACGTCGGCGTCCGCGGCCGAGAAATCCGCGCCCTTCGCCAGGTCGGCGTCGCTCGCACCGATCTCGATGTAGGGCTTGTCGGTGAACCGCTGGGAAGCCGGCCGGTCCACGCCGACCGCGCTGAGCACACTGGCCGGGAAGTTATTGGCGCCGTAGATCCGCAGGGTGTTGACGCTCAGTCGGACGACCGAAGCCTGGAAGTGGGCCGCGTCATGGGAGGCGCCGATCTGGTTAGCCCGCTGGGTGAAACCGCTGATCAAACCGTTGACGGCGCCGACGCGGGCCGTCGCGCCGCCGACAATGCGCAGGTTGTCCTGCCAGGCCGCGCCCGGTGCGGCGGTGAACACCGTCGGGGCGATCGCCGCCAGCTTCGGATATGTCCGCGGTGTCAGAGCTATCGAGCCCAGGATCAGATCGGGGTGCAGCGCGGCGATCGCTCGCAGGTCGGGATTGCTGCGGGTACCCACACCGGGCAATGCGTGCACGGCCTCGCCCAGATAGGACGGCTGACTCGATGAATCGTCCGGCAGGGCGGCGGCGACCACGCGCGATTGCAGGCCGAGTGCGCAGACGGCGTCGAGCTGATCGCCGGAGAGGACCACGATGCGCTGCGCCTCCGCGGGCACCTGGACCGAGTCCGGAGTGACCCCCGCGGCGTTGTGGGCCTGCCGGGTCGCCGGCCCGGGATCGGACGGTGCCGCGTCCTGCGCGCACGACTCGTCGGGCTTGCGGTCGTTGCCCAGCACTCCGGCCCCCGCGATTTGCGTGGTGGGGGTGACCAGCGACCGGGTCGACGACCCCTTGGAACCGGACTGCCCGGACCCGCAGCCGCTGCACGCCATGACCGCGGCTGCCGCGATAGCGGCGACGGGCACCAGGCGTCCCTTGACAGGTCCTTTGATGGGCCTCAGGGTGGGTCGCCTCCCGCCGGATTGCACGCGTTCGACGCTAACATCCGGCCAGCTGGGAACCGGTCTGCCGCCGCGGCCCGGCGCCCGCGAGGAACCAATTACGACAGTTTGTAGGACCAGCACTGCCAGCGGCTTGATCGGGAGCTAAGATTCGGGGGAACCCTGTCTGGGATGGATGTTTGGAGGAGCTGTTGACAGCCGAAGCGCCCCCGTTGGGAGAACTAGAGGCCGTTCGGCCGTATCCGGCCAGGACCGGTCCCAAAGGGACCCTGATCTATAAACTGATCACCACCACCGATCACAAGCTGATCGGCATCATGTACTGCGTCACCTGCTTCATCTTCTTCTTCATCGGCGGGCTGCTGGCGCTGTTGATGCGTGCCGAGTTGGCCGCGCCGGGCCTGCAGTTCTTGTCGAATGAGCAGTACAACCAGCTGTTCACCATGCACGGCACGATCATGCTGTTGTTCTATGCGACCCCGATCGTGTTCGGTTTCGCCAACCTGGTGCTGCCGCTGCAGATCGGCGCACCGGACGTCGCGTTCCCGCGTCTGAACGCCTTCTCGTTCTGGCTGTTCCTGTTCGGCGCCACGATCGCGATGGCCGGTTTCATCACGCCGGGCGGGGCCGCCGACTTCGGCTGGACCGCGTACACGCCGTTGACCGATGCGATCCACTCACCGGGCGCCGGCGGCGACCTGTGGATCATGGGTCTGGCGGTCGCGGGTCTGGGCACGATCCTCGGCGCGGTCAACATGATCACCACCGTGGTCTGCATGCGTGCACCCGGCATGACGATGTTCCGGATGCCGATCTTCACCTGGAACATCCTGGTCACCTCCATCCTGGTGCTGATCGCCTTCCCGCTGCTGACCGCGGCGCTGTTCGGACTGGCCGCCGACCGCCACCTGGGCGCCCACATCTACGACTCGGCCAACGGCGGAGTTCTGTTGTGGCAGCACCTGTTCTGGTTCTTCGGCCACCCCGAGGTGTACATCATCGCGCTGCCGTTCTTCGGCATCGTCTCGGAGATCTTCCCGGTCTTCGCGCGCAAGCCGATCTTCGGCTACACCACGCTGGTCTACGCGACGTTGTCGATCGCCGCGCTGTCGGTCGCGGTGTGGGCGCACCACATGTTCGCCACCGGAGCCGTTCTGCTGCCGTTCTTCTCGTTCATGACCTATCTGATCGCGGTGCCGACCGGGATCAAGTTCTTCAACTGGGTCGGCACAATGTGGAAGGGCCAGTTGACCTTTGAAACGCCGATGCTGTTCTCGGTCGGCTTCATGATCACCTTCCTGCTGGGTGGACTGACCGGCGTGCTGCTGGCCAGCCCGCCGCTGGACTTCCACGTCACCGACAGCTACTTCGTGGTCGCGCACTTCCACTACGTGCTGTTCGGCACCATCGTGTTCGCCACCTACGCCGGAATCTACTTCTGGTTCCCGAAGATGACCGGCCGGCTGCTCGACGAACGCCTGGGCAAATTGCACTTCTGGTTGACGTTCATCGGCTTCCACACCACCTTCCTGGTGCAGCACTGGCTGGGCGATCAGGGGATGCCGCGCCGCTACGCGGACTACCTGGCCACCGACGGCTTCCAGGGCCTCAACATCGTCTCGACGGTGGGGGCCTTCATCCTGGGCGCCTCGATGTTCCCGTTCGTGTGGAACGTGTTCAAGAGCTGGCGCTACGGCGAAGTGGTCACCGTCGACGACCCGTGGGGTTACGGCAACTCGCTGGAGTGGGCAACCAGTTGCCCGCCGCCGCGGCACAACTTCACCGAGCTGCCCCGAATCCGTTCGGAGCGACCGGCTTTCGAGTTGCACTACCCGCACATGGTGGAGCGGATGCGCGCCGAGTCGCACGTCGGTCGGGCTCATGGCAAAGAAGGCCACGACGTCACCCGGCTCGACGTCGACGTGCGCAGCTAATGGCCCATCTCGGGTGAACACGCCACCTAAGGTGTCGGTGCTGATCACCGTCACCGGAGTGGATCAACCGGGTGTGACGTCCGCGCTCTTTGACGCGCTCTCCGGGCACGGAATCGACCTGCTCAATGTCGAGCAGGTCGTCATCCGGGGCCGCTTGACGCTGGGGGTGCTGCTCTGCTGCCCCCCGGAAGTCGCCGAAAGCATCGTGCTGGGCGACGACGTCGAGGACGCCATCCACGCGGTCGGTCTCGACGTCACGATCGAGCGCAGCGAGGCCGTGCCGATCATCCGCGAACCGTCGACGCACACCATCTTCGTGCTGGGCCGGCCGATCACGGCCGGGGCGTTCGGGGCGGTGGCCCGCGAGGTCGCGGCGCTCGGTGTCAACATCGACCTGATCCGCGGCGTCTCCGACTACCCGGTGACCGGCCTGGAGCTGCGGGTGTCGGTGCCGCCGGGCGCCGACGGCCCGCTGCGGACCGCGCTGAACAAGGTGTCCTCCAACGAGGGCGTCGACGTCGCGGTCGAGGACTACAGCCTGGAGCGGCGGGCGAAACGGCTCATCGTGTTCGACGTCGACTCGACGCTGGTGCAGGGCGAGGTCATCGAGATGCTGGCCGCCAAGGCCGGCGCCGAGGGTCAGGTCGCCGCGATCACCGAGGCCGCGATGCGCGGTGAGTTGGACTTCGCCGAGTCGCTCCTGCAGCGGGTGGCCACCCTGGAGGGCCTGCCCGCCACCGTGATCGACGAGGTCGCCGACCAGCTTGAGCTGATGCCCGGCGCGCGCACCACCCTGCGCACATTGCGGCGGCTGGGCTATCACTGCGGCGTGGTCTCCGGCGGTTTCCGGCGCATCATCGAACCGCTGGCCGAGGAGCTGATGCTGGACTTCGTCGCCGCCAATGACCTCGAGATCGTCGACGGCAAGCTGACCGGCCGGGTGGTCGGCCAGATCATCGACCGGCCCGGAAAGGCCAAGGCGTTGAGGGACTTTGCTCAGCAGGCCGGGGTGCCGATGGCGCAGACCGTCGCCGTCGGGGATGGCGCCAACGACATCGACATGCTGTCCGCGGCCGGGCTGGGCGTGGCGTTCAACGCCAAGCCGGCGTTGCGGGCGGTCGCCGACGCGTCGTTGAGCAGCCCGTACCTGGACACCGTGCTGTTTCTGCTCGGCGTCACGCGCGGCGAGATCGAGGCCGCCGATGCCGTCGACGGCGAAGTGCGCCGCGTCGAGATTCCGCCCGAGTAGGTGCGCACTGGACCGACCCGGCAGCCATCACACTCTCGCGGTACGGCACGATGATCGGGTGCCCGAAACCGGTCCCGAAAGCTCCGAAACCGGCCCCGAAACCGGCACTGCCGAAGCCGACCCCGATCTGCTGATCGACTTCAGAAACGTCTCGCTGCGCCGCGGTGACCATGTCATGGTCGGGCCGTTGGATTGGGCCGTCGAACTCGACGAGCGCTGGGTGATCATCGGTCCCAACGGCGCGGGCAAGACGTCACTGTTGCGCATCGCCGCGGCCGCCGAGCACCCGTCGACCGGTATCGCCTTCGTGCTCGGCGAGCGGCTGGGCCGCGTCGATGTGTCGGAGTTGAAGGCCCGGATCGGGCTCAGCTCTTCGGCTTTGGCGCAGCGGATCCCCTCCGATGAGGTCGTGCGCGACTTGGTCATCTCGGCCGGCTACGCGGTACTGGGCCGCTGGCGCGAGCGTTACGAGGAAGTCGACCATCAGCGCGCCCTCGACATGCTGGAGAGCCTGGGCGCCGAGCACCTGGCCGACCGCACCTACGGGACGCTGTCCGAAGGGGAGCGCAAGCGGGTGCTGATCGCCCGCGCGCTGATGACCGATCCCGAGCTGCTGCTGCTCGACGAACCCGCCGCCGGCCTTGACCTGGGCGGCCGCGAGGAACTGGTATCCCGGCTGACGGACCTGGCCGCCGACCCCGACGCGCCCGCCCTGGTATTGGTCACTCACCACGTCGAGGAGGTTCCGCCGGGCTTCAGCCACTGCATGTTGCTGTCGGAGGGGCGGGTGGTGGCCGCGGGGCTGCTGGCCGATGTGTTGACCGCCGAGAACCTGTCGGCCGCCTTCGGTCAGTCGATCGCCTTGGACGTCATCGATGGGCGGTACTTCGCGCGGCGTGTTCGCGCCCGCGCGGCCCATCGGAGGAGGCTGGAATGAACACCACCCCCGAGCCGTTGCCGACCCGGCCGGCGGCCACCGTGATGCTGATCCGCGACGTGCCCGGCGGCGTGAAGACCTTTCTGATGCGCCGGCACTCGAAGATGGAGTTCGCCCCGGGGACGATGGTTTTCCCCGGCGGCGGGGTGGACGACCGCGACCGTCATGCCGATATCGCGTGGGCCGGCCCCGCGCCGGACTGGTGGGCACAGCGGTTTGGCATCGACACCGAGCTGGCCGCGGCGCTGGTGTGCGCGGCGGCCCGGGAGACCTTCGAGGAGTCCGGGGTGTTGTTCGCGGGCCCGGCCGGCCAATCGCTTTCGTCACCGGACGGAATCGTGCGCGACGCCTCGGTGTACGCCGATGCCCGCCGGGCTCTGGACGACCGAACGTTGTCGTTCGCGGACTTCCTGCGGACCGAAAACCTGGTGCTGCGCTCCGACCTGCTGCGGCCGTGGGCCAACTGGGTCACGCCGGAAGCCGAGCGCACCCGCCGCTACGACACCTACTTCTTCGTGGGCGCTCTGCCGGAGGGCCAGCGGGCCGACGGGGAGAACACCGAATCCGACAGTGCCGGCTGGTCGACGCCGCAAGCCGCGATCGACGACTTCGAAGCCGGGCGCTGCTTCTTGCTGCCGCCGACCTGGACCCAGCTGGACTCACTTGCCGGGCACACCGTCGCCGAAGTGTTGGCCGTCGAGCGCCAAATCGTCCCGGTGCAACCGCATTTGGAGATCCAGGGGGACAACTGGATCTTCGAGTTCTTCGATTCCGACCGCTACCACCAGGCCCGTGAAAAGGGCGGCATGGGGTGGCGGCATTGAGCGAGTTCGTCCACGTCGTGGTCAGTGACGGCTCGCAGGACGCCGGACTGGCCGTCCTGCTGGTGTCGCGGCCGCCGACCAACACGATGACCCGGCAGGTCTATCGGGAGATCGCGGCGGCGGCCGCCGAGGTAGGGGAGCGCGACGACGTCGCCGCGGTGATCCTGTTCGGTGGGCACGAGATCTTCTCCGCCGGGGATGACATGCCGGAGCTGGCGACGCTGAGCGCCGACGAGGCCGTCAGCGCGACCCAGGTGCGTTCCGACGCCGTCGACGCCGTCGCGGCCATCCCGAAGCCGACCGTCGCCGCGGTCACCGGCTACGCGCTGGGCGCGGGTCTGACGCTGGCGCTGGCCGCCGACTGGCGGATCAGCGGCGACAACGTGAAGTTCGGGGCGACGGAGATCCTGTCGGAACGGGTGCCCGGGGGATTGGACAGACTGACGCGGGCCGCCGGGGCGAGTCATGCCAAGGAGCTGGTGTTCAGCGGGCGCTTCGTTGACGCCGAGGAGGCCCTGGAGCTGGGCCTGGTCGACGAGCTGGTGGCGCCCGATGACGTGTACGACGCCGCCGCGAACTGGGCGCGGCGCTTCCTCGACGGCCCGCCCGACACCCTTGCCGCCGCCAAGGCCGGCATCAATGCCGTTTTCGGGGTCGGCACGGACCACCGAGTCTGAAGAGGCCGCCGATGAAGTTCGCCCCGCGTCACGCGACTCCTACCAGCTGGGGTGAAGACGACGATTTGACCCGTGGGGTCGCTCCCGCAATCACGTAGTTGGTCCTCGTCGAGGCCTCGCACCGAGGCATTCGACGTCGTCGGGGCCATTCGGGCGGCCGATCGGGTGGTGTTGCGTGAACATTCACGCTCCCTGTCCCGGTGCCGGGTCGAGGGCCAAAACTTGTCGTACTCGGCTGCGATGATGGCGTTATGTCTTCGATCGCGTCTTTGTCGCCGGCGGTGACTGCGCCCGATCGTCTTGGGGTGTTGTTCGACGAGTTGGCGCAGTTGGCCGGTCAGCGCAACGCGATCGATGGGCGCATCGTGGAGATCGTCGCCGAGATTGATCGGGAGGGGATGTGCGGGGCTACGGGGGCGCGGTCGATGTCGTCGTTGGTGGCCTGGAAGCTCGGGTTGTCGTCGGGCAACGCCCATCTGGTCACCACGGTGGCGGGTCGGCTCGAAGCGTTTCCGCGCTGCGCCCAAGGGATGCGGGAGGGGCGGCTGTCGCTGGATCAGGTCGGGGTCATCGCGGCCCGCGCCGCCGAGGGCTCTGATGAGCATTATGCGGAGCTGGCGCGTAGTGCCACGGTCAACCAGCTGCGCACCGCGGTCGCGCTCGAACCACGACCCGAACCCGATTCTCGGCCGCAACCGGAGCGCGCCATCACGAAGACATCCGGCGAGGGGTACAGCTGTTGGCGGATCACGCTTCCGCGCCCCGAGGCGGCGATGTTCGACGCGGCACTGGCGTCTCATCGCGACGCGCTGATCGCCGAGTGGAAACACGATCGCGGCACCAGCAAGGCGGCATCGGATATCGCCCCGCCGTTGCCGGGAACCGTCGAGGCGTTTATGCGCCTGGTCGAGTCGGGGTGGGACGCCGAGGCGGCGCGGCGGCCCCACGGTCAGCACACCATGGTGGTGGTGCATGTGGATGTCGAGCAGCGTGCTGGGGCGCTGCATCTGGGTCCGCTGCTGTCCGACGCCGAGCGCCGTTACCTGACGTGTGATGCCACGTGTGAGGTCTGGTTCGAACGTGACGGCGAGGTCATCGGCACCGGCCGCACGACGCGGCTGATCAGCCGGCGGCTTCGCCGCGCTCTGGAGCACCGCGACCGAACGTGCGCGGTGCCCGGCTGTGGAGCGACCCGCGGTCTGCACGCCCACCACCTGCGCCACTGGGAGGACGGCGGCCCCACCGAGTTGGCGAATCTGGTGCTGGTGTGTCCGTATCACCACCGGCTGCACCACCAAGGCGGCATCACCATCACCGGCCCCGCAGACGATCTCGTCATCACCGACAACTCCGGCCGAACGCTCAGCGCCGGATCCCTCGCACGCCCACCAACCCAACCCCCGCCCGACGTTCCACCATGCCCGGGACCCACCGGCGAACGCGCCCACTGGTGGTGGTATCAACCCTTCCAGCCCCGACCACCATCCACACCCAACTAGACGCCCACTGCTCTCAGGTCCCGATCGTCAATACGCCCGACGACGACTACAACGTCGCCGCGAACTGGGCGCGGCGCTGCTTGGACGGACTGCGCAAGGCGTTGGCCGCCGCGTCCAGCTTGAATCTCGGTGGATTGACGTGGCGCTGGACTGCATCATTGAGCGCGCCGTCGTTGACGCCATGACCGTCTCGGCCCTGGATCTGCTCGTTACCGTCTTGTGTGAACCCGTTGATTGCCCGGGCACTGAGCCCGTACGGAGAGTGTTCATCGAGCGAAACGAGTCAATGATCTGTACTTAAGTAGAGCATTTGGTAGACGTCGCGTGCGCAATCGCGTAGTTGCTCCTCGTCTAAGCCGCGCACGTGTTGGCGCAGGCCGGGATCTGCAACATAGTCGTCGACTGCGAAGAACAATTTCTCAAGAGTATTGAATTCAGGGCCGGGCACCTGATCTTTATCGTGTTTAAATAATTTGAGGTACGTAGGCTCGAATTCCTCGACTGAAATTTTCCGATTGGCGAATCTGAAAATCACGTCTCTGTATTTTTCAGTCATGCGCTGTACCGTTGCTTTGTCGGGCGACATCAATCTCCACCTCCCAATTTTCCGTCGTTTATCACATGCTGAAGTTGTTCGGGGCTGAGCTTAAGACCTGATACTAACGAGACGACTGGGAACCGTGACGGTCCACTCCGGCGGCAAACTCGTCAAGGTCCATGCTCCAGATAGGAAGTCCGATAGGCGAGTCGACGTGCGGCAACTCCCGTTTGTAGTGCCAATATCGGGCTGATTCAAGGTGTCCGTCTTTAGCGTTCGCCTTAAATTCGAATCCCGGCCATAACACGCTGCTGTACCTGAGCGAGATAGCTGACGGGTCCACGATCTTCGTCGCATCCCTGCCCTTGCACCTTGGGATTCACGTCCCACTCCCAGTAGGTAACGGTTCGGCGAACGAGACACCGTTCGAAGGTGCGCTAGGGCCGGTGATCTTCGCGGCTGCTTCTACGTCGTGGGCAACCAGCTGTGCGCGGCGTGTTGTTCGATGTCGGCGGCGTAGAGGCGATCCCGATGCCGCGGGGGTGGAGGCGGCGACTTCAATCCCAGTAAATTGAGGATGACAAGAAAAGACCCCAAATGAATCTCGCGCCGTAACGCTCTCCCCTCCAGGGAAATTCGTACTCCTCGTATCCGGGAAGATATTCATCGAACAGGGGCCACTTGCCGCGCAGGATCAGCGGTCCGAAGTGCTTCGCGAACTCGGCTGTGTCCACGCTCCATGTGGCTATCTCGGTTGGCGAAGCGACGCTGAGTGGATCATGACGCGTGTGCCAGTACCCCGCAGCCTCAAGCCCCCCGTCTTCGCCAGCGGTAGCTTTGAATTCGAATCCGGGCCACAACACGCTGCCGTATTTTAGCGGCGAAAACTCGGGGCTGACGATGCCCAGCAATTTCTTCATGTTCTCAAATCGGGAGGCCGGGGCGCTGAGAGCTTCGGACACTCGCTCGTATATGAGGTTCGCCTGCTCGATGGCGAGCTTGTGTTCGGCTAATTTAGCTTCTAACAGGGATTCCTTGCCCGCCATGGACATTCGCATCTTCATTGTCATCAGCAGGTAGACCTCGAAATCGATTACACCGGGCGCCGACGTTGCCTTCATTGCTGATCCATTCACCTGCCGATGTAGGGTAAAAATTGCTTGAGGTCACCGCGAAACACGGAGGCCGATCCGTCCGGTCCCATTCGTGGGCCAGCTTGAAACCGGCGCCGAGCGCCCGAGCCATGGCTGGCGCTATGTGATTCGGCGAAAGTGACAGCACTTAGATGAGCGCTGGCGGTCTTGTGGCTCAATCCCACGACATTGCCGAAAACATGAACAGCCCCCAACTAAACCCTGCGCCATAGCTATCTTCGCCCCATTGGAATTCGTATTCTTCGTAGGAGGGAAGAAGCTCGTCAAACACCGACCATTTGCGGCCATCTTTCATTGGGCCAAATCGCTCAGCGAACTCGTCAAGGTCCATGCCCCAGATAGGAAGTCCGATAGGCGAGTCGACGTGCGGCAACTCCCGTTTGTAGTGGCAATATCGGGCTGACTCAAGTTTTCCGTCTTCAGTAGCGTTCGCCTTAAATTCGAATCCCGGCCATAACACGCTGCTGTACCTGAGCGAGATAGCTGATGGGTCCACGCCGAGCAGGCTCTTCATATTTTGAAAATAGGTTGTTGCACCCCCAAGCTCGTTGGCTACGCGATCGTGGACACGTTGCGCGTCGCCGACGGATAGACCATGCTCGTTTAATTTCGCTTCGAGTTGAGTCTCCTTATGAGACATCTTGATCCTCAACTTCATCGTCATCAGCACGTACACCTCGAAGTCGGTTATGGCGGAAATTCGTAATTTATCCATTGCTTCCAATCAGCTGCCAAGATGGGGTAAAAATTGATGAAGGTCGCCCCTAAAAACCGTCACCGATCCGTCATTCTGTACTATCAATGCAATTCCTTGATCGATCCTAGCTGGTAAAATTACTTTCGTTCCGTTGGGCATATTCGCAATTCCTGCGGTGTCACCGAATGCGGTTCTTGCAGCGGTATTCGCCGCCTCCGCCGCCTGGATTTGACCTAGGTGTAAGCCCGTAACTCTGTCCGCCAATGTATCTAGCCTGGTTCCCTTGGGAAGTCCCGCAATCTCTTGCCCAATCTTCGTGGCTTGATCGGCGACACTCGGACCTGACGGGCCGCCCGGGCCCCCCTTGGGTGGCTCAGCGCCTCCGCTACCCCCTTTGCCGCCTGCGCCAGAGCCACCCTTTCCGACGGGACCGCCGCCGCCCTGCACCGTTCCCGTTTTCGGATCGAACTGCGTCGGCCCCGGGGAGACAGGCTCGAATGGCCCATGCGCGGGCTGGTCGGTGTAGGGGTCCCATTCGTGGTCCAGCTTGAAGCCGGCACCGAGCGCGCGGGCCACGGGCGACGCTGGCGGTTCGGCGGAAGCGACACCGTTCAGAGGTGCGCTGGCGGTGGTGATCTTGGCGGCGATCTCTGCGTCGTGGGCAACGAGCTGTGCGGCGCGTTGTTGGATGTCGGCGGCGTACAGCTGCGCCTGCGCCTGCGCTGCCACACTGGCTCGCGGCGGCGTTACCGAAAGATCCTCGCCGACAAGGTATCCGGCGCTGCTGGCTTCCTCGACCGCATCCAGCACGCTGCGCTTGGCGGAATCGAGTGTGTCGGCTCCGCGGCGCGCTATCGCGGCGGATTCGTGCAGCACGTCAGCCAGTCCTCGCACCTTCACCAGATCGGCGAAGGCTCTTTCCTGTGCGGCCTCGGCAGCGACGCCTTCCCACACCGTCCCGCCCGGGGACACCGAAGCGCGATGAATCGAACTGAAAGACGACTCCCAATGCTCGGCGGTGGCTGACCAGTCCGTGGCTGCACCTTCTAAATGAGCGACATCCCAGGCCTGGATCTCCGAGAGGGACGGGACTCCCGCGCCACCGACCCCCGCCACCGGTCACACCTGCGGTATCGAGGCAGCGATGGCGGCGGCTTGTTGCGCACCCGCAGTGTCGTTCGCGGCAAACTCGGTGCCCGTTATGGCCGATTTGACCGCGCTTGTTTGCGCTCGTTGGGTTAACACGGTGATGACTTCTCCCACGGCCGCATGGGCAGCACCGACGGCAGCCGATGTCGCCTGGATGGGTAGCCCAACTCTGGGCAGCGGAGTCGCCGCCACCAGCTCCGCTGCGACCGTCTCGCAGTGCGCCGCCAGCACCTGCAGCCCCTCATCACTGACCCGAAGAACGTCGGCCACATCGTCGATTTTAAGTCGAATCTGCCGATTGACACTTCACTTCGTGCCGGGGCGGATCGGGCCGGTGCCGCGGGCTATTAGGCTGCCCTGCATGACCGAAGTAACTCCGGCCGGCCATGTCACGGCCGATCAGGTCGAAGCCGCGCGGCACGACACCAAGCTCGCCCAGGTGCTCTACCACGACTGGGAAGCCGAGACCTACGACGAGAAATGGTCGATCTCTTATGACCAGCGCTGCGTGGACTACGCCCGCGGGCGGTTCGACGCTGCGGTGCCCGAGGAGGTGCTGCGCGAACTACCGTACGACCGCGCCCTCGAATTGGGCTGTGGCACTGGGTTTTTCCTGCTCAACCTGATCCAGGCCGGCGTCGCGCGGCGCGGGTCGGTGACCGATCTGTCGCCGGGCATGGTCAAGGTGGCCACCCGCAACGGCCAGTCGCTGGGTTTGGACATCGACGGCCGGGTCGCCGACGCCGAGGGCATCCCGTACGACGACAACACCTTCGACCTGGTGGTCGGGCACGCCGTGCTGCACCACATTCCCGATGTCGAGCTGTCGCTGCGTGAGGTGATCCGGGTGCTCAAGCCCGGCGGCCGGTTCGTCTTCGCCGGGGAGCCGACCAACGTCGGCGAGGTCTACGCGCGTTCGCTGTCCACGCTGACCTGGCGAGTGGCCACCAACGTCACCAAGCTGCCCGGCCTGAGCGGCTGGCGGCGCCCCCAGGTCGAGCTCGACGAGTCCTCGCGGGTCGCGGCGCTGGAAGCCATCGTCGACCTGCACACCTTCACACCCGAGGACCTCGAGCGGATGGCGACCAACGCCGGCGCGGTAGAAGTCGGGACCGCCAGCGAGGAGTTCACCGCCGCGATGTTCGGCTGGCCGGTACGCACCTTTGAGGCATCGGTGCCGCCGGGACGCCTGGGCTGGACCTGGGCGAAATTCGCCTTCAACGGCTGGAAGACGCTGAGCTGGGTCGACGCCAACGTCTGGCGGCACCTGGCGCCGAAGGGCTGGTTCTACAACGTGATGGTCACCGGGGTCAAACCCTCCTGAGTGCGGGTCTGCGCTTCACCACCGACGACGTCGGTTACCTGCGCTCGGATGCGGGTGTCGCGGCGCTGGCCGTGGTCGCCGAATTCGCGTTGACGGACGCCACCCGCATCGCCGACATCGCCGCGGCGCGGGCGCGGTACGGCGACCGGGCGCCGGTGCTGGTGGAGACGACGCTGCTGCGCCGCCGTGCAGCCGACAAGCTCGGCCAGCTGGGTGACGTGGCGAACTGGCTCTTCACCGACGAAGCGTTGCAGCAAGCCACCGCGGCACCGGTCGCCCAGCACAGGGCCAGGCGATTGCGCGTGTCGGGCGCCGTCATCCACGATGCGACCTGTTCGATCGGCACCGAAGTGGCCGCGCTGCGCGACGCGGGCGCTCACGCGGTGGGCAGCGACATCGACCCGGTACGGCTGGCGATGGCCGCCCACAACGTCGGCGCCGGTCTGTGTCGTGCCGACGCGCTACACCCGGTGACCCGCGACGCGGTCGTCGTCATCGACCCGGCCCGCCGCAGCGGCGGGCAGCGCCGGTTCAACCCGGCCGACTACCAACCGGGCCTGGGCGAGTTGATCGACTGCTACCGGGGTCGCGAGCTCGTCGTAAAATGTGCTCCTGGAATCGATTTCGATCAACTGCACCGTCTCGGTTTTAACGGCGAAATCGAGGTGACGTCGTATCGCGGCTCGGTGCGCGAAGCGTGCCTGTGGTCGGGCGGGCTGGCCGAGCCGGGGGTTCTCCGACGGGCCAGCGTCCTGGATCGCGACGAGCAGCTCACCGACGCCGAGTCCGACGACTGCGGAGTGCGGCCGGCCGGGCAGTGGATCGTCGACCCGGATGGCGCCGTGGTGCGGGCCGGGCTGGTACGCCACTACGGCGCGCGGCACGGGCTGTGGCAACTCGACCCCGATATCGCCTACCTGTCCGGTGACAGTCTGCCGCCGAATGTGCGCGGCTTCGAGGTGCTCGAGCAGTTGGAGTTCGACGAGCGCCGGCTGCGCCATGTCCTGTCGGCGCACGATTGCGGGGTGCTGGAGATCCTGGTTCGTGGCGTGCAGGTCGACCCCGACGCATTGCGGCGACGGCTGCGCCCGCGCGGCAGCCAATCCCTGTCGGTGCTCATCACCCGCCTGGGCCCCGGGGCCGCCGCCCGGGCGACGGCGTATGTCTGCCGCGCGTCGCGGTAGCGCCCTGTACGCTGTCGGCGGTCACTTTCCGGGGGACCTCGCCATTTGAAGTCGACGAGGACAATTCGAGTTATGCGCTATCTGATCGCGGCCGCGGTGCTGATCACCACAGTTCTGCTGGGCTGGCCGGCCGCCGCCGACCCGCCGTCGTGTGCCAGTGTGGGCGGTACCGTCGGGGACGGGCAGATGTGTCACATCCACTCGACCAGCCCGACGTACACGCTGAACATGACGTTTCCGGCCGACTACCCGGACCCGCAGCCGCTGATCGACTACATCACGCAGAACCGGGATGGGTTCCTGTCCGTCGCGCAGACGTCCGGGCCGCGCGACCAGCCCTACCAACTCGAGACGACCACCGAGCAACACTTCGCAGGTCAGCCGCCGCACAACACCCGCAGCGTGGTGCTCAAGTTCTTCCAGGACGTCGGCGGATCGCACACGTCCACCTGGTACAAGGCGTTCAACTACAACGTCGGGACCAAGCAGCCCATCACCTTCGACAACCTGTTCGCCCCCAACACGTCGGCGCTGGAAACCATCTTCCCGCTGGTCAAGGCCGACCTGGAACGGCAGAACGCGCTGGGTGCGGCCATCTTGCCGTCGTCGGGCCGCGACCCGTCTCACTACCAGAACTTCGCCATCACCGACGACCAGCTGATCTTCTACTTCGCGCCGGGGGAGATGCTGCCCGCGTTCGCGGGCGCCTGCCAAGCCCAGGTGCCGCGCAGCGCGATCCCGCCGCTGGCCGTTTAGCGGGAACGGGTTCAGGCAGGGCTTCAGGCAGGGGCGAAGCCGTAAACCTGACCGTCGCTGGTGGCGGCTACCACCCGGCGGTCGGTGCCGATCGCGATTCCGACCGGGTAGCCGGTGGCCGCGGGGAGCGGATAGCTGTTGACCGTGTGGCCGTTGCCCGGATCGAACACCAGCAGCGACATGCCGGGAGCATCGTCGTGCGGGGGGCCGCTCACTACCGCGTAGCCGACGCCGGACCCGGCCAGGCCCGCGGACGACAACGGGGTGACGTCGTCGCGGCGCCAAACCTGATCGCCGTGATCGCCGGCGTCCTTGAAGGCCACCAGCTTGGTGTCCGGTCCACCGCCGGAGACGATCAGGCCCTGCGGAGTGACCGCGGGCGGCGTCTGGGCCAGGAAGCCCAGCGGCGCCGACCACTTCGGTTTCCCGTCGGCAGCGGACAGGGCCCACAACCGTTGGTCGCGGCCATTGACGTAGACGGTTGAGCCGTTGGCCGACAGCACCGGGCTGGCGATCACACCGGCGGCGACGGCGTCGGTGGTCCACTCCCGGGTCAGCAGGGGAGTCTGGCCGCGGTGGTACTTGAGCCCGACCAGCCCAGCCGCCGCAGCGCCCGGCTGCCAGACACCGAGCACCGCCATCCCGCTGGCCGCCGAGAAGGCGGGGGCGGCCGCGACCGGGCAGCCCTGCCGCGCCGGAGCACAGTCGGCGAGCCCGCGCGTCGCGTCCGTCGGGTCAATCCCGTCGACCAGGTCCAGCGGACTGCCGACCACCATGCCGCGGTGTGCGTCGAACACCAGGACCTGCCCCAGGTGTGTGCTGACCAGCAGTTGGCCATCGGTGAGAAACCTTGGGGTGGTAGGCATTCCGATCACCGGCTGGCGCCACCGCGTCCACTGCGTCACCGGGAAGGACAGGAAAGCTCCCGGTTGGCCGACATAGAGATTGTCGAAGCCGTCGAACAGGGGACCGCCGATACCGCCGCCCTGGAACAGCCGCACGCACCAGCGTTGCCGGCCGTTGTCGTTGTTCTCCCATTCCATCAGCGAACATCCCGCCGGCGTCTGCGCGTTCAGGGCGAGGTAGTTGCTCGAGCCCAGTGCGGGTCCGGCGCCCAGGCTGCCCTTGACCGATCGCGTCCATTGCAGGGACAGCTTGTCGGCGCCGCCGGTCGTCGTGTAGCTGCTGTTGGCCGCGTCGGCGTACTGCGCCGACCAGCCCGGTGCGGGCGCGGCTTCAACCCACGAGTCGGTATTGCCGCAACCGCCGAGCCCGATCGCGAGTACAGCTGCCAGCACTACGGACGAGCAACGCCGAAGCCCACTGACGGGTTGTCGGACAAGCACCTCGATTTTTCAAATCCTTTCCGCACGCGGGTCGCTCGGTACAGGTGAGGGTAACCCGTGGCGGTTCGCACGCTGACGATTGACCGCGTTAGGCTTTCCGGCTGTGACGAGCATGTGGGGAGCCCCGGTACACCGTCGCTGGCGGGGCCACCGGCTGCGAGACCCACGTCAGGCCAAGTTCTTGACGATGGCCTCGCTGAAGTGGGTGTTGCGCAACCGCGCCTACACGCCGTGGTACCTGGTGCGCTACTGGCGGCTGCTGAAATTCAAGCTGGCCAATCCGCACATCATCACCCGGGGCATGGTGTTCATCGGTAAGGGCGTCGAGATCCATGCGACACCCGAGTTGGCGCAGCTGGAGATCGGCCGCTGGGTGCACATCGGCGACAAGAACACGATCCGCGCGCACGAGGGCTCGCTGCGCTTCGGCGACAAGGTCGTGCTGGGCCGCGACAACGTGATCAACTGCTACCTCGACATCGAGCTCGGCGATTCGGTGCTGATGGCCGACTGGTGCTACGTCTGCGATTTCGACCACCGGATGGACGACATCAACCTGCCGATCAAGGACCAGGGCATCATCAAGTCCCCGGTGCGGATCGGCCCGGACACCTGGGTCGGGGTCAAGGTGACGGTTCTGCGTGGCACCTCGATCGGGCGGGGCTGCGTGCTCGGTTCGCACGCGGTGGTGCGCGGCGTCGTTCCCGACTATTCGATCGCGGTCGGTGCGCCGGCCAAGGTGGTCAAGAACCGGCAGCTGTCCTGGGAGAGTTCCGCCGCGCAGCGGGCCGAATTGGCCGCCGCTCTCGCCGATATCGAGCGCAAGAAGGCCGCACACTGACCTCGCCGGGGCAATACGGTCCCGCGCCGACGCGTCCCGGCTGGGACGTGGCGCTGTCCATCGTGCTGATGGTCGTCGCGGTCGTGGGCTGGGGGGCCGCCGCCGGCATGGAATTCATGTTCCTGGCCTTCACCGATTACTGCCCGCCCGAACACTGCAGCGCCGACCGGGCCGCCACCTCGGTCCTGCTGTCGGTCTCGGTGGCGGCCGCGCTCACCCTCGTCGGGTGTATCTGGACGGTCATCCGGCTGGTGCGCCGACGGTCGGGCTGGCCCTTTGCCGTCGCGACGCTGGCCATATCCGCGCTCGCCGAATTGCTGGGCGTGGTGGGGTACTTCGCCGCGGTCGGCTACTGACCCTTAAGGCGAGGACGGCTGGTCGTCGACGACGAAGTGATAGTCGACGGTACCGGCGTCGACGCCCGTGACGGACACGTTCACTCCGTAGTTCTGGCCGCCCGTGACGAGGCGGCACCGCAGCGTCGCGCCCTGCACGCCCTTGAGGTTGTCCGGGCAGGTCACCGAATCGGGCTTCGTCCCGACCTGCTGGGTGATGTTGTCGCTGATCGCTTTCTCGACCTGGTTTTTGTCGACGGTCTCCACCATGTCGAACTTGACGTTGCTGCCCTCGACGCTGGTCACCGTGACGTTGACGCCATAGGTGACATCCTTGACCTTCATCGAGCAGTTCAGCTGTGCACCGACCTTCGCGGGCAGGTCACCCGGGCAGTCGACCGAATCCGGCTTGTTGCCCTGCGCATCGGTCAACTTCTGGGTGATCTGGCTCGCGACGTCCTTCTTGTCCACCGCGTGCGGCCCCGAGGAGCCGATCGAGCACGAACAGGCGCCGGCGCTGGCCATCAGCCCCGCGGCAGCACCTGAAATCAGCAACGTTCGAACGATCGAGTGGGCCATATCGCCTCCCTGGCGCTTTGACTTGACGACTGTGAATCGGCTGATGATTACATGCCGAATAGGTATGGGAAGGTGATTTCGGCAAAAGATCGTTTCGGTGTGCCGTAGGGTGCGGGTGCCCGATGACAACGGGGTGGCTAGGAACCGATGCTCTGATAGCGGCGCAGCGCCTCGGCCCGTTCGACGCCATGGTCGACGATCGGTTCCGGATACCCTTGTGGCCGTTCGCCTTTGCGTAAATGGGAGTCGTCTGCGGCGGCTAACTCAGGGATCCAGCGCTTAACGTAATCGCCTGCCGGATCGAACTTTTCACCCTGGGTGGTCGGGTTGAACACCCGGAAGTACGGCGCGGCGTCGGTACCGCACCCCGCGCACCACTGCCAGCCGTGCTGGTTGTTGGCCATATCGCCGTCGGTGAGTTGATCCAGGAACCATTCGGCGCCCCACTGCCACGGCAGATGCAGGTCCTTGACCAGAAACGATGCGACGATCATCCGCACCCGGTTGTGCATGAAGCCTGTCTCGCGAAGTTGCCGCATACCGGCATCGACGATCGGAAACCCGGTTTCACCGGCCTTCCACGCTTCGAGCCGACGCTTGGCCTCCGGGCCCGT
The DNA here is from genome assembly GCF_036409155.1 of Mycobacterium sp. 050128. Classification (NCBI taxonomy): domain Bacteria; kingdom Bacillati; phylum Actinomycetota; class Actinomycetes; order Mycobacteriales; family Mycobacteriaceae; genus Mycobacterium; species Mycobacterium sp. 050128. Next base: position 158,719 of record NZ_JAZGLW010000005.1, read on the forward strand.
ATCGGTCTGGATGCCGTCGAAGTCGCTGTTCCAATTGCGCCAGGCGCTGGACGGCCAGAAGTGCAGTACGCCGGCGTAGAAGTCACGAAAGGCCAACTCCCGCAAGTATGCCTGCGCTCCTGCGGCACGCAGGTTCATCGCCGCGACCATGGTGCGGGGGTGAATGGTGCCGAACTTCAGATGCGCCGACATCCGGCTGGTGCCCGGCAGGTCCGGCCGGTTCCGGTCCTCGGCGTAGCGCTGCAGTCCGTCGTCGGCGAACTGCTCCCATTGCGAAAGTGCCGCTTTCTCACCGGTTTCCAGACCCAGGTCGACGCCGGGGTCGGGGATCTTGCACTGCTTGACCACGTGGGCCGGGTCGAGCCAGCGGGCCGAATCGGCGCTCGACTGTGCGGGCTTGCGCCAGCCTTCCGCTCGCCACTTCCGCAGAAACGGGGTGAACACCTTGTAGGGTTCGCCGTCGTCCTTGGTGATGCGGCCGGGCGACACCAGATACGGTGATCCGGTCGCGACCAGGGGAACCGAACCCAGTGCCGCGCGGACCTTTTCGTCACGGCGTTTTCCGTACGGCGCGAAATCCTCCGAAATGTGCACCGCCGTCGCGTCAATCGTCTTGGCAATGCGGGGAATCTGCTCTTCGGCGCGTCCTCGGGTCACCAGTAGCCGGCCATCCAGGTCGTCGCGCAGTTGCCGCAGCGAGTCACCCAAAAACTGCAGCCGGCGCTGGCCAGACGATTTCTCCAGCTGCGGGTCGAGCACGAAGCAGGCGAGCACGTCCTCGGATTCGGCCGCGGCGAGCAGCGCCGGATGATCGCCTAATCGCAGATCGCGGCGAAACCACAGAAGCGCAGGCATTTACCGGTTGAGTCGCCAGATGTGGGTGGACAGCACAGTGGCGAACGCACACCACAGCGGGTAGGGGGCCAGGGCCGCGCCGGCGCGGGGGTCGGCCGCGGCGGCCCGGCGGGCGAGGTCGGCGCTACTGGCCGTCAGCGCGGCCGCACCGAGCACGGCCGCCCCAAGCTTGTGAAAGCGGAAGAAGAGCCAACTCCATCCGGCGTTGAGCACCAGGTTGACGGTGAGGGCGACAACGTAGCCGCGCGCTTTGTCGTGCTGACCCGCCGCGCGGAATTTGTCCACTGCCACCGCGGACGTCGTCGCGATGTCGGCGTAGAGGCCGGTCCAGACGATGGGGAAGGCGGCGCCGGGTGGCTGGTAGGCGGGTTTGCGCAACCGCGTGTACCACGCGGGCACGCGTCGCGGGCTGGCGATGCTTCCGGTGCCTGCGGCCACGGCCACCGCGAGCGTCGTCGCGGCGAGAGTCGAGAGCTTCACAGCCTGCTCCGTTCTTGTTGTATCGGATTATATTGCGGCTCAACGTCTTCAGGGTCGACCGGGTTGGCCGGCCACCAGATGCGATCGCCGATCAGGGCGAACAGCGCGGGGATGACAAGGGTGCGCACCACGAAGGTGTCGAGCAGGATTCCCAGGCCGACGATGATCCCGAGCTGGGTCATCACGATCAGCGGCAAGACGCCCAGCACGCAGAACACCGCCGCCAGAACGATTCCCGCACTGGTGATCACGCCGCCGGTCGCCGACACCGCGCGGATCATGCCGTCGCGTGCCCCGTGCCGCGCCGCCTCTTCGCGGGCGCGGGTGACCAGGAAGATGGTGTAGTCCACGCCGAGCGCGGCCAGGAACAGGAACGCGAACAACGGAGTGCTGTTGTCCAGTGCCGGAAATCCGAAGACGTGCAGGCTCGTCCAGCCGCCGAGACCGAGCGCGGCCAGGGCGCCGAGGATCGTCGCGGACAGCAGGTTGGGCGGCGCGAGTGCCGAGCGAAGCAGCACGAACAAGACGATGAGTATGACGGCGAGGATCGCCGGGATCAGCGTCAGCCGGTCGTGCACGGCGGCGTCGCGGACGTCGAGGGCTTGGGCGTCGGGTCCGCCGACCAGGGCGCCGGGGGAGGCGGATTTCGTCGAATTACGCAGTGCGGCAATGGTGGTGAATGCCTGGTCCGACGAGGGCGCGGCGCTGGTCACCACCGACCATTTCGTCAGGCCGGTGGTCGACTGACCCGCATCGGCCACCGAGACCACACCGGGCGTGGCGACGATCGCCGCGCGCACCTGCGGCGCCTGGGCGCTCGGCGCGGCGACCAGGGTGGGGTTTGCCATCCCGGCCGGAAAGTGCGCGGCCACCACGTCGTAGCCCGACACCGAATCCGCCTGCACCCGGAACTGCTCGGTCTGCGACAAGCCGATTCGAGTCCCCAGCAGGCCGCAGGCCAGTGCCGCCAGCACCGCGATCGAGACCGTGGCGACGACGGCGGGACGACGGGCCACCTCGATGGCGACGCGGCGCCACAGTCCGGAATCGAGGGTGGCGGCGCCGTCGGGCTCGGGCACCAGCGGCCAGAACAGTCGCCGGCCGCACAACGCGAGCAGCGGCGGCAGCACCACCAAGACGGACATCGCGGCGATCACCAGGCCGCAGGCCGCCAGCGCCCCCAAACTGCGGGTGCTGGGCGTCGACGCGAAGAGCAGGGTGAGCAGCGCCAGCACCACGGTGGCATTGCTGGCGACGATCGCCGGTCCGGCCCGGCGCACCGCGAGTTGCAACGCGTCGCGGTGGTCGGCGTGGCTCCGAACTTCTTGCCGGTAGCGGGAAATCAGCAGCAACGCGTAGTTGGTGCCGGCTCCGAACACCAGCACGCTGGTGATCCCGGAGGTCGCACCGTCGAAGCTCAGTCCGGTCAGCGACGCCACCGCCGTACCCAACGCCGCCGCGACGCGGTCGGCGAACCCGATCACCAGCAGTGGTGCCAGCCAAAGCACCGGCGAGCGGTACGTGGCGATCAGCAGCAGCGCCACCACCGATGCGGTGACCGCCAGCAGGGTGACATTGGCGTTGGTGAACGCGTTGGCGATGTCGGCACCGAAGGCCGGGCCGCCGGTGACGTGTGCCCGCAGATCCGCGGGCAGGCCGGCGTCGGCGGCGGCGCGCAGCGCGGCGACTCCCTCGTTGAGCACCATGCCGGACAGGTCGGCACGGATAGGCACCACGCCGATGGCCGCCTTGCCGTCCGCCGACACCATCGGCGGCTGCATGTTGGCTGTCGCGAACGGTGCGACGACGCGCTGCATCCGGTCTCGGGCCGCCTGGGTCGCGGTCACCTCGGCGGAGTCCAGGCGCGCGCCGTCGGCGCGGTTGACGACCAGCAGCAGCGGTACCTGATCGCCCCCGGGAAATTGGCGGGCCACGGAGTCGAGTTTCGCGGAGTCCGAGTCACTGGGCAACGACAGCGGCGCCTGCCCGCCCGACGCGTTTGCGCCGATCAGCACGATGAAGCCGACACCCAGCAGCACCGTGGCCAACCCGATCCGCCACGAGCCCCGGCCGGTCACAAGAGCAGCCAGACGGTCGCACGACACGATCCCAAGCATTTCACTCGCTTAACCATTAATCAAGTTAACAAGATGCGGTATGCTGCCAATCTGATGAACCCGAATCGGGGCTCCGACGAACGTGTGCGGCTTGAAGCGCTGATCGCGGCCGACGCACGTACCCTCAGCGCCGAATCCGACCAGATGGGTCGTGTGTTCGCGGCGGTACATGGGTTGTACCCCAGTGACTTTGGCGCCTTGTTGCATATCCTGGTCGCCGAGAGTTCCGGTGCACCGCTGACATCGGGTGAGTTGGGCCAAAAGATGGGCTTGTCCGCGGCGGCCATAACCTACCTCGTCGAGCGCATGATCAATTCCGGCCACATCACCCGCGATTCCGACGCCCACGACCGGCGTAAGGTCATCCTGCGTTACTCCGATCCCGGTCTGGCGACCGCCGGCTCCTTCTTCAGCCCGTTGGGCATGCACACTCGTGCGGCGCTCGACGACTTACCCGACGCGGACTTGGCTGCGGCGCATCGGGTCTTCGTCGCACTTGTCGCCGCGATGCGCCACTTCCAGGCTGAGTTGAGCTCACCGGAGCCGTAGCTGCGTCGCATGGTCTCCAAAGGTTCGATGGTGCCATCTTGCCAGCGACGCGGGCGCCCACCAGTTCAGGCCGCCAAGCACATGCATGAAGGCCGGCACCAGCAGCATGCGGACCACAGTCGCATCCATCAAGACGGCGATGGTCAGGCCTAAACCGAACATCCGCATGAACGACACCCCGGCCGAGATCAGTGCCGCGAATGAGATCGACATCAGCAGCGCCGCCGCGGTGATTATCCTGCCCGTGCGGGCGAGGCCCCGCGCAATGCTTTCATCGTTGTCCGCCCGCGTCCGTGGTGAGTAGAGCCAGTATTCGCGGACCCGGGCAAGCAGAAAGACCTCGTAATCCATCGACAATCCGAAGGCGATGCAAAACATCAGCACCGGGACGTTCACCGGCAGCGTGCCGGTTGACGTGGTTCCTGCCGCGCCCAGGTGACCGTCCTGAAAGATCCACACCAGGGCACCGAACGTCGCGGTCAGTGACAGCATATTGAGCAACACCGCCTTGAGCGGAAGTATCACGCTGCCGGTAAGCAGGAATAGCAGCACCATCGTGACGACGGCGATGAAAGCGAACACGTACGGCAACCGGGAGGTGATGCCGTTGATGCAATCGCGATTCGTTTGTGCCAGGCCGCCGATCTGGACTGCTCGGTGCTGCGGCGGTACGACCGCGTGCAAGCGGGCCAATTGCGTCTCCGACGCGGGTGTGAAAAGCGGTGCCGTGCTTTCAACGGTCAGGTAGGCGCTGCCCGGCGCCATCCCGGCCGGGGCCGAGGGCGGGCCGTGGGACTCACCGGCGACGAAGGTGGCGGTAGGCGAGGACACCGCCGAGACATCGGTGACACGGGACAGCCGCATGGCGTAGTTGTCCAGGTCCGTCGTTGTCAGACCGGCGGATTCGGGAAGGACAACCTTGACTCGGGTCTCAGAATTCGTGCCGAATTCGCTGCGCACTCGCTCGTTGACGACGCGGGCCGACGCCGATGACGGCAGTACCCGATCGTCGGGATAGCCCCATCTGACACCGAGGAATGGCGCCCCCAGCACTAGCAGGAATGCCGTGAGCGCCATGCCGACCGGGATCGCGTGACGGATAACCAGTTTCGCCGTCCGATACCAGAAGCTCTGTTCGACGGTCCGTTGTGCTGGAGGGGGGCTTCGGATGAGCCGACGGCCTAATTGCCAGACGTTCAGCGCGTCGAGCCGGTCGCCGATCAGCGCGATCGCTGCCGGCGCCACCAACACCGCTGCCACAGCGGCGAACCCGACCACTGCCGTCCCGGCGTACGCGAAGGACTTGAGGAAGTACATCGGAAACAGTGCCGTCGCGGCCAGTGCCAGTGCCACCGTGATCGCCGAAAACAACACGGTCCGGCCGGCCGTGGTAACGGTTTTCACCAACGCCTCGTCGCGGCCCTTCCCATCGGCCCGCTCGTCGCGGTAGCGACTGATGATCAGCAACGTATAGTCAATGGCCAGGGCGAACGCCAATGCCACCGTCACGTTGAGGGCGAAGATCGACACGTTGGTGACCAACGCGATCGCACGCAACACCGCGAGTGAACCCGCGACAGCCAGTGCGCCCACGGCCAAAGGTAGTGCCGCGCCCAGTAAACCGCCGAACACCCAGACCAGCGCGACGAAACTCAGCGGTATCGCGATGACCTCCATTCGCAGCAGATCTTTTGCGGTCTGCTGATTGATCTGTTCAAACACCAGCGCCGATCCGCCCGCCCGCACGGACACCCCTTGGCGGTCGCGCGCGTAGAGGTCTGCCAATGCCCGGGCATGCTTGGGCGCGCTGTTCTCATCACCGTTGAGTGCGACGATGATCATCGCGGTGTTTCCGTCGGCACTGAGAAGACCCGGCGCAGGTCGCGTGTCCCATGGGGATGCCACCCCAGACACGAAAGGAGACTTCGCAAGCTGCGCGACGATGTCGGTACCCACAGCTCGCGCGGGTCCGTTACTGGCGCCGCCGGGCGAATTCACCAGCAGAATCAGTTCCAGCTCACCCTGATTGAACTTTGAGGCCAGTATTGCGGCAGCGCGGGCGGATTCGGACGTTGGATCCATGAATCCCCCGGCCGACAGGCTGCTGGCAGCGGATAGGCCGAATACGCTGGACGCAATCAAAACAATCAGCGCAGTGATAATCACGTGTTTTGGGTAATGCACACAGAGTCTGGCCGCTTGTGCCAAGGGGCCGCACCCGGAATTGATCCGCGGTGGCGGCTGGCGGGCGGCCGCGCGATCGATGCCCAATCGCGTTCTCCGGCAACGCTTAACCGTTTTCTTGCGTGGACGGTCGGCGGATCCCACGGCGAGTGCGACCTCCAACCGTTGGTTCCCGCGGCTTCGGGGCCGACGATCGTTTCCGAGAATACCTTAAGTATCTGAAACATTCAAGGATTTAACTAAATCGAGGTTTTCGGTTAGGCTGGTTCCCACATCGCTAAGAAATGAGGTGCCTGTGTTCGGATCGATTACAAGCGTGATCGGACAGGTCCTCGACGCGGCGGGTGCGGTTTTCGGTTACCGTCACGGCACCGAGGAACCCGACCACAGCGCCGAGAAACTGACGCCCGACGTGGAGATCCGTCGCTATGGTGCACGGATCGCCGCGGAGACCACGGTGACCGCCGACGAAGAGACCGCCCGAAACGCGGGCTTCCGGCGTCTTGCCCGCTACATATTCGGCGCCAACCGCGACCGTCAGCAGATCGCCATGACGGCACCGGTGGCGCAGCACGCCGGCAAGGGCGAGAAGATAGCCATGACGGCGCCGGTTGCCCAAGAGCGCGCCGGCGACGGGCAATGGGTGATCCGATTCTTCATGCCTTCCGATAGGACATTGGAGTCGTTGCCGGTGCCCGACGACGCGGAAGTCAGGCTGGTCAGCGTGCCGCCCGAGACGATCGCGGTCCGTCGCTTCTCCGGCAGCCGCAGTGCCCGTGCTGTCGCGGCGCAGACCGCTGAGCTATTCAATACGTTGCGCGACAACGGATTCAAGGCCATCGATGCGCCGGAGGCGTGGTTTTACGATCCCCCATGGACAGTTCCGCCGCTGCGCCGCAACGAGATTGCGGTGCCGGTGGAGCTGGCTGGATAACTATGACGGCCGAGCGCGCTGATTTGACCACCCGCAAGCGCCGGCACATTGACGTTTGTCTGGACGGTGACGTCGGGTACCGGGGAATGACAACAGGGTTGGAACGCTACACGTTGCCGTACAACGCCTTGACCCAGACCAACCTCGGCGACATCGACTTGTCCACCGAATTTCTGGGGGTGCGGCTGCGGGCGCCCGTGTTGGTGGGCGCAATGACCGGCGGCGCGCAGTTGTCGGGAACCATCAACCGAAATCTGGCCGCGGCCGCCCAGAAACTCGGCATCGGAATGATGCTGGGGTCACAGCGGATCATGCTTGAAAGCGCGTTGGGCGAGCGAGCCGCTGCAAGCTTTAGCGTGCGTGACGTGGCGCCCGACGTGCTGCTGTTCGGCAACATCGGGCTATCGCAGTTCACCGACGATGCGATAGCCGACATCGCGCAAGCGCTTGACCGAGTGGGGGCGAATGTGCTTGCTGTGCATACCAATCCGCTGCAAGAGGCGCTGCAGTGCAACGGGGACACCGATTTCGCCGGAACTCTGGACCGACTGCATGACCTCACCGACAAGCTGGGTTACCCGGTGCTGTTGAAGGAGGTCGGCCACGGGATCGGCGCCAAAGCTGTCGCCGAACTGCTACGGCTGACTGGTGAGGCGCCGGTGGCGGCCATCGATGTGGCCGGCGCGGGCGGCACATCGTGGGCGCGCGTGGAGCAATTGGTCCGCTACGGCGAACTGCGCCACCCGGACTTGGCCGACTGGGGAATACCTACCGCGCAAGCCATTTTGGAAGTGCGGGCGGCGCTGCCCCACATCCCATTAGTCGCTTCCGGAGGAATCCGTACCGGCATGGACGCGGCCAAAGCGCTGGCGTTAGGTGCCGACGTGGTGGCGGTCGCCCGACCTCTGTTACGGGCGGCCATCGATTCGGCGGATGCGGCAACCGCTTGGTTGCAAGGATTCATTGACGAACTGCGCATCTGTCTGCATGTCTGCGGCACGACCGATCTGCGAGCCCTGCACGACGCGGGCGCGGCTCGCCTGTAGGGGCGGGCCGATGGCAGTAATCCTCGCCTACGGGTCGCCGGCGCTGGGCCACCTGTATCCGCTCGGCGCGCTGTTGCGGGAACTGGCCGCGCGCAAACACCAGATCCATCTGCGCACCATGGCTTCCGAGGTTGCCACCATGCGCAGTCTCGGCATCCGCACCGAGGCCGTCGACCCGCGGATCGAGGCCATTGCCGGGCAGGATTGGCTGGCACGCAATGCGTTAGGGGTTCTCAGAACTACGGTCGACGTGTTATGCCGGCGCGCGGTGATCGAAGTCGGCGACCTGCGGCGCGCGATAGCAGCGGCCAAGCCCGACATGCTGATCGTGGATGCCAACTGCTGGGGGGCCATGTCGATCGCCGAGGCCAGTAATCTTCCCTGGCTGGTGTTTTCGCCGTTCACGCCGTACTTGAGGTCTCGTGCCGCGCCGCCGTTCGGTCCCGGCCTGCGGCCGCTGCCCGGCCTTGCCGGAACAGTCCGCGATGCTTCGATGCGCCCGTTCGTGAGCCATCTCTTCGATCGCCGGATAGTGCCGCGGCTCAACGCTCTTCGTGCGGATGTCGGTGTTCCGGCGGTCGCGTCGGTGGACGCGTTGATGCGCCGCGCACCGCTGCTGTTGTCGGTCGGCGGTGAGCCGTTCGAATATCCGCACCCGGATTGGGACGACTCGGTGCACTTCATCGGGGCCTGTGAGTTCGAGCCGACGCCCGTGACCCCGCCCGACTGGATGCGCGACATCGAAAGCCCCATCGTGCTGGTCACCACATCCTCGATCGCCCAGGCGGACGCCGGTTTGGGCCGTATCGCCTTGCAGGCGTTGGCCGGAGAGCCCGTCCATGTGGTGGCGACATTTCCGGCGGGCGTGCCCCGCGGGCTGACGCCGACACCTAATGCCACCGTGTGCCGATTCGTGAATCATGGTGCGGTGCTTGATCGTGCGGTCTGTGCCATCACCCACGGTGGGATGGGCGCCACCGTAAAGGCGCTCAACCGCGGCGTCCCGGTTTGCGCGGTGCCGTTCGCGCGCGATCAGGCCGAGGTTGCGCGTCGCGTGCAGGTCGCCCGCTGTGGCACCCGTCTGCCGGCTCGAAGGCTTACCCCCTCCCGGCTGCGCGCGTCGGTACTCAAGACCACGGCCATGGCTGACGGGGCGCGGCGGGTGGCGGCCGGTTTCGCCGCAACCGGCGGGGTAGCGCGCGGTGCGGACCTGATCGAGCAGCGGCTACTGCCGCGTGTTCTGGCGCCGCGCCTGCTGCCGCCGGGCTGCTGAGGCGCCGCGCCCGACGCCCGCCGGCAATGGGCTGGGCTGCTTGGCGAGCTCGTCCTCGAACGTTGCCATCGCGTCGATCATCGCCAGGAACACCCGGTGCGCCGCATCGAGGTCCTCGTCGCTGAGATCGGTCATCGCCGCGCTGAGATGAGCGCCCAAGGGCCTGAAGAAGGCGTGCGCCATCGTCATACCGCTGTCTTCGTAGCGCAGCAGCCACTTTCGTCGGTCATCGGGATCGGGCTCACGGCGGATGTGCCCCGCCTCGATCATCCGGTCGACCAGATAGGTGATCGCCGCCGGCGAGACATCCATGCGCTGCCGCAACTGGGCCAAAGTCAACGGTTTGCCAGCGGTTTCGCTGACCATGATATGCAGCAGGGCGTGGAAGTCGCTGCTCGTGACGTCGTTCAACCGCGCAAAGTATCGGCCGACCCGATCGGAGCGGGCCGTGATCGCTCGAACGTCGGCCGACAGCTGCCGTTCCAGCTCAGCACGGTCCGGCGGTGAGCCGTTGCGGCGCTTGGTCACCTACCTGCATCCTTCATGAGACACCAGCGTATCCGCGCGCTCGGCAAAAGACCTACTTAGACCCCGCCGCGCCGCGGTGCTGTCTGCCTGCCCGATGCCTGCCCGATGCCGCCGTAACGCTGCGTCAGCCACCCGCGCGGAGTCGATACCGGCGTTCGGCGTAGGCCAGATCGTCACGCCACAGCCGGTTGGCGGCATAGCGCATCAGCGGTGCGATCACCGGGGCGGCCCGGAGCGCATTTTTGAATCCCGGTCGCGCTGAAAACGCGATGACGGCTTCGACCACGGCGACACGCGGCCGCCCGTCCGGCCCAGGAGTCGTTGGTGTGGCGTGGGTTTCGACGACGCTTCCGGTTCCCTCCCCCTCGATGATGCGCATCACGACGGTGCGCGCATCGGGGGTCGTGAATTCCGCGATTACTGGCACTCCCAGGCGGCTCAGCCGGAATGTGACCGCGACCAGGAAGCGGTCGTCATCCTCGGTCGGCGTGGTCAGCACTTCGAGCCGGGTGAACGAGTAGGGGTGAAACCATGCGCCGTGCCACGGGTCGAGCCGGTTGGCGATGATGTCAGACGTTTCGCAATTGCCCACCAATCGGGTGACCGCCGTGACGGCATCGCCTTCGGGCCGGGGCCCGAGCACCGGCGCATCCAGGGGAACTTCTTTGCCGACTGAGTCGAGGCGTACCCATGCCAACACCCCGTCGTCGTAACAGGGGAACGGCCTGAAGGGCCATTCACATGTGTCGCCATCGAAAGCCAGTCCGTGCCATCGGCAGTACAGCACCCCGCGGCGCACGACTCCGGTCGCCAGGTCTGCACCCAAATGTGGGCAGGCTGCCGGGGCAACTCGCAGCCCGCGGTGCTTATCGCGCCAGGAGACCAGATCGACGCCGGCGACGCACGTCCCGAACGGGCGGTCCGTGCGCACGTCGCTGCTCGCGGCGAATACATACCAATTTCCGGTCGGTCGCCGTTGGGACCGATCCAGTGCGGCGTTGATGATGCGCGGCTGCGCCTCGCGGTAGGTCGGGCGCTGTTGGGTCCAGGGGACGCGCGGGATTGGGCCAACAGGCCAGTCTTTCGGCCAGCGGCGGTGCAACGGATCGCCCAGGCTCATTGCCGTTGCCGCCCTTGCCGCTCGGCCAGCGACCGCAGCAGTGCGGATCGCCCACGGATGGGAACGGTGACCAACTCGTGCCCGGCGATACCCCACAACCTCAGCAAGTGGTTAGCGGCCGACCAGCCGGTGGTGGCCGCTCGTTCCATCAGCGCAACCGGCAGGTCGATGCGGATTCCGTCGCCAGCGAGCACCAGTCCGTGCTGCGGAGTTGCCACCGTCGGTCGCCGCGCATACATGCCAGGGGCGAACAGCGGGCAGTCGCTTCGACGCAGCACGCGCTCGTGAGTCACACCCGCGGTGCCGGTCTCAGGGTAGAGCTGATGCAACTGTTCGATCGAAACTTCGCGGCTTGTCTCCGAACTGGTTGCGTAAGAATGCAATTCGATAACAGATCCGTGATGCTGCCGAGCCCAGGCGGCAGCCTCACGTTCGTAACGTTCGAGCACACTGATGTTGTCGAGGGGCTCATGCCCGGCCGTGCCGAGGAAGGCGGGCCGATTGGAGTCCACGGGCCGGTCCAGCCACATCCGATGAACCACAAACGAGGGCGCGGTGCGCAGCCGTCGTATCCGGTCGCGCCACGGATCGTCACCCAAACCGGGGGAGCCCGCCACCACCTGCTGCAGACCGCCGACGTCGAGCGCCAGCACGACGCCGTCGCCGTGCAGCACTTCGCCCGAATCGGTATGTACGTGAAAGGCCTTGGTGGCGGGGTCCGTTGCGATACGACTTACGCAGGTGCCGAGGTGCACCCGGACACCGTGGTCGCTCAAGTACTGCCGCAACGGATTCCACAGGCTCACATCGAAGTTCGCGGTGGCGACGTCGAAGATCAGGCCCTCGCTGGAGCCGAGGAAATAGATGTGAAACATCGTCGCCAGTTCCGCTGCGGACAGTTGTGCCGGCTCGGCGAAGAAGCTGCGCGAAAACACTTCGAACGCAAGGTGGCGCGCCGAGTCGGGGAAATTAAGGCCTTTCAGAAAGGTTTCGGCATCCATGTGGTCGAGCCGTTGATAGATGTCCGGCACGGATACCGCCGCGAGCGGCGCGGCGGCCCGGGCATCGATGCGGGCGAGATCGGCAAGCCGGAATGTCGGGCTGCGCAGGGCGAATGCCAATGCGTTCCACGGTGGGGTGCGGGGCAATCCGCGGAAGCTGTCGCGCCGGCCGGCACCGTCGATCAGGGGGTAGTCCGCGACCGGCGCGAGCATCCGCAGCTGCGGATCGACTCGGCGCAGCAGGGCCCGCAGGTTGTAGTACTGACGAAAGAAGGCGTGAAAGCCCCGATTCATCGCCAGCTCGGCGCCGCCCTCGCGTTCGGTCCAGCCGCCGACCCGGCCGCCGAGGTAATCCTCACGTTCCACCAGGTCCACGGCGATACCGCGTTCGGCGAGTCCGGTCGCGGCGCTCAGGCCGGCGATCCCGCCCCCGATGACGACGGCGCGGGGCCGCGACGACAGCGCGTCGGCTACGGGCAGACCGGGTGGAGCCGGGTGAACGTGGCGGCGGCGGTCGATCATTGCGGTGCTTCCCCTAAAAAGGTGTGGACGATGTTGCGTTCCCAGCCGGACATGGTTTCTGCGCGCACCGCGGTGAAACCGGCGTCTTGCATCCGGCGCCGAAACCGCGCTGCCCCGTCGAAGGTGAGGGCGCTACGCCACAGATGCCGGTACAGCGTGCTGTCACGAGTCCGCCACCAGCCGGCCGGGATGATGATGCTCCAGCACACCGCGTGCCAGATCAGGGTCGCGGCGCGGGAGTCCCGTACGGAGTACTCGTGTACCGCGAGGGTGCCACCGGGTCGAAGCAGCTCGCGGAAATTGCGCAGCTGCCCCTCCGGGTCCGTGAGGTTGCGCAGCAGGTAGGCGGCCAGGATGGCGTCGAACGGTCCCGTGACGCCGTGCTCGTCCAGCTCCTCGACGCGCGCGTGCACGAACCGGACCGACGGCGGCCACGGTTTTGCCCTTGCGGCCTCGAGCATTCCGCGCGCGGCGTCGACGGCGATGATCTCGGCGTGGGGAGCCACCGCCAACAACGCGGCTGTCGACGCACCGGTGCCGCAACCGGCGTCGAGCAACCGCAAACCCCGGCCACCCCCGGGCAGACGCATGCGGTGCGCCGATCGCCCGAGGTTTGTGTGGTAACCGGGGTTGGCGCCGACCAGCCGGTCGTATGCCGCGGCGCCGACGTCGAAGGCGTCGGGCACGTCGCCGCGGGGCAGGCCTGCTCTATCCATGGTTACCGATTCGCACGCTGACGCTCCCAGAGCAGCAGCACGGCGGTAGCGAGGGCGAACCCGAACAAGAAATCCTCGACCGGGATGTCGAACGGAAAGCGGATGCCGCTGGTCTGCTGGTCGTCGTAGATGACGATCGGCGCACTGCGTTTGGTCAGCCATCCATCAACCGGTATCTGGAAACCCAGGATGATCACCATCGACAGCCAGTAGGCGGGCCGCCGCAACAGCCCGGTGTGCAGCAGCGTGAATTCCAGCGCGCACACCACCGCCACGGCCAGAATCGCCGGCACGGTGTAGCCGAGGCCGGTCATCGGCGCCTGGCCCGATCGAGGATGGCGGTCACCGCGTTGTAGGTCAGCAAGGCGCACAACGGGATCACCACAAAGAACAGCGCCTCCTCGACGGGCACGCCGAACGGGAGGTTGATGCCGGTGATGTAGTCGCCGTTGTAGCCCCATACGCGGGCCGCGATGGCGACCGCATCCCAGACCAGGAACACCGCCGCGACCGGAATCACCGCGCCTATCAGCCGCCGCGGCTGGCGGTACACCCCTGCGCCGAACAACTCCAGCGGTGCGGTGATCACCAGGCACAGGCCGAGCACAATCAGATATTGCCACCGATCGCTCACGTCGCGGCGGCCCTTCGCGACTCGGATCCGCCCGTGCGCAGCCACCAGGAACGCAGCAGCCCGGCGCCGGCGACCTGAAGTCGCCGCGCAGTGCCGACGGTGGCGCGCCGGCTGAACACCGAGAAATCGCTGTCCTCGATGCGATCCAGGATGTCGGAGTAAAGCGTCAACGCCGTCGCTACGCACGGCCGTGAGCGCGGCTCCAGCAAGGCGATCCCGTCGGCGGCGAAACGGTAGATTTCCCGGGTGATTTCGTGCTGAGCTGCCAGCGCGTCACGCACGCGAGCGTCGGTGCGCCGGTGAACATGGCACCACGTCATCAGGTCTCGGTCTACGCCGAAGGCGGCCAGTTCGTCGGCGGGCAGGTAGATCCTGTTGCGGGTCAGATCCTCGCCGACGTCGCGCAGAAAATTGGTCAACTGAAATGCCCGGCCCAATGCTGCCGCGTAGGGGGCGGCATCTTCGGTGACACCTACCGTGCCCAGTATCGGAAGCATTTGCAGGCCAATGACTTCCGCTGAGCCACGCATGTAGCGATTGAGCGCCGCGCGATCGGGATAGTCGGTGACGGTGAGGTCCATGCGCATAGAGGCGAGAAAGTCCTCGAACAAGTCCGCGGCGATCCCGTAACGACGAATGGTGTCTTCGACCGCGGCAAGGACGGGTTCGTCGTGATGGTCACCACCGGCAAAGAAGCGGTCGGACAGGTTCTGAAGCCGTTCGGCCCGGGTGCTGACGTCCAGTGCCGGATTGAGCTCGTCGATGATGTCATCGGCATGACGGGCGAAACCGTACAGCGCGTGCACCGCCGGACGCTGGTCCGGGGCAAGCAGGCGAGTGGCCAGAAAATAGGTGCGCCCGTTCGCGGCGGCGATCTGCCGGCAGCGCCGATATGCCGCGCGCAGGCCCGAATCCGCGATTCCGGCGGCATCCAATTCCGTGCGGATCATCGTGGGCCGGCTTTCAGGTCGAGCGTCGTGATCGCCCGGTCGACGCTCCCGGTGATCCGGTCGGCGGCCAGCCGCCCGGAGATCAGCGTGGTGGGCACACCCACTCCGGGCAGGGTCGACGATCCGGCCAGCACCGCATTGTCGATGTCGCGCACGGTGTTGGCCGGCCGGAAGGGTCCGGTCTGAGCGAAGTTGTGCGCCAAGGCGAACGGCGTACCGGCCATCATCCCCTGACGGGCCCAGTCGGCAGGCGTGTCCAGATGCAGCAGCTGCACGCCGTCACGGACGCCGGGTAACAATCTTTCCTGTACGACATCGAGCAGAGACTCGGCGTACGTTTCACCGATGCGTGACCAGTCGATCGCGCAGCCGGTCAGGTTCGGGGCGGGTGCCAGCACGTAGAGCAGGTCGCGTCCGGCAGGTGCCAAGCTGGGGTCACTCGCGGTCGGTCGGGTGACCAACAGTGAGGGGTCCGACATGAGCCGGCGGTCGCGGATGATGTCGGTAAAAGTCCGATCCCACGAGTCTCCGAAAAGGATTGTGTGATGGGCGTTTCCCGAAGGCACAGCGTGACAACCCGCGTGCAGCACCACGGCCGAGGGCGCCGCGCGCAGCGGGATCACCCGGCGGGGTCGGCGTCCCAGCAGTCGATAAGTCTGGGGCAACTCGGTGGTCAGCACCACCGCGTCGCACGCAATCGGCCCCTGTCCGTCGGTTCGCACCGCGGTGATCCGCTCGCCGGCGCGGTCGAGCGCAGTCACCGTCGACCCGTAATGGAAGCGCACTCCGGCGTCGGCAGCGGCCGCCGCCAGCGCTTCCGGCAGCGCACGCACACCGCCGCGGGGAAAGAACACGCCCGAGACGGTGTCCATGTAGGCGATCACCGCGTAGACGGCCAGGGCGTCTTGCGGCGCGACACCGGCGTAGAGCGACTGGAAGGTGAACACGCGCCGCAACCGGGGGTCGCTGATATGGCGCTTGACCATGGTTTCCCATCGGCGGAATCCGCCGAGCATGGCCAGTCTGACCAGCGCGCCGTTCAGCAGGGACAGTGGGGAGTCGAAGTTCGAGGCAATGAATCCGTCGAATTCGGTGCGGTACAGCAGATTCAGCCAGTCCCGCAGTCGCCGGTAACCGGCCTCTTGTTGCGGGCCGCCGAATTCCCGCACCGCGGCTGCCATCCGATCCGCGTCGCTGTGGACGTCGATCGAGCTGCCGTCGGCGAACATCGCCCGGTACGCCGGGTCCAACTCAAGCAATTCGACTCGCTCGCTGAGGGTTTCACCGACCGCAGCAAACGCCTCGTCGATCAGGTCCGGCATGGTCAGCACGGTCGGACCAGTGTCGATCCGGTAGCCGTCGGAGTCGCGTCGTCCCGCGCGGCCGCCCGGCCACGCATGCTGTTCGACCACCGTGACCTGCCGGCCGCGCCCGGCTAAGTGCAACGCGGCGGCAAGACCCGCGAATCCCGCCCCGACCACCACGACGTGATCGGTTCGCCCCGGTACCGTACGGATGCTCATGCGGCACGCTGGGTGCACAGGCCGGCCATGTCGATCAGCGCGGCGGTCAGTGAATGATCGACCATGGAGCGATCCAGCGCCTTTCGCGCTTCCTCGACGCGGCTGCCGATGAGTTCTTCGATCCACTGCACTGCCCCGGTGGCGACAATCAGGGTCCGACAGTGGTCAAGCGCGGCGTCGTCGAGCCGATCGCCGGTCATCAGTTGGCGCAGTTGGCGGCGGGTCGGCGCGTCGGCCAACTCGTGCGCCGCCACCACCACACTGGTGGCCTTCTGCTCGATCAGATCCCCACTATTGGGTTTGCCGGTCTGCGCGGGAGATCCGAAAATGCCGAGGACATCGTCGCGCAACTGGAACGCCTCACCGATGGCGGAACCGTATTCGCCGAGCGCGGCCAGCACCCGCTCGTCGCATCCGGCCATCGCGGCGCCGATCTCCAAGGGCCGGCGCACCGTGTAGTTCCCCGACTTCCGCCGGGCCACCTCGAGCACGGCGTCCAACGAGGGTAGGTTGCGCACATCGATTGCCAGATCGGCGAATTGGCCCACCGCGAGCTCGGTGCGCATCGCGTCGTAGCGGGGCCATGCTCGGGCCAGATGGTGGCGCTGCAGGCCACTATCGCGCAACATCTGTTCGGCCCAGATCAAGCACAGGTCGCCGAGCAAGATGGCAGCCGATTCACCGAATCGGCGTGAGGAACCGGACAGCCCATGCTGTCGATGCCAGCGCTCGAATTGAATGTGCGCGGCGGGGCGGCCCCGTCGCGATGGCGATTCGTCCATCACGTCGTCGTGCAGCAGTGCGAACGCGTGCAGCAGCTCCAGGCTCGCAGTGGCCGACAGGGCGGCGTCGCTGGCCGGCGCTGCACACAACCAGCCCAGGTACATAAACGTCGACCGCAGGCATTTACCGCCGTCGACGAAATTCACCAAGATGTCCGCGGCGACGTCGACGCCGCAGGCACCTAGCTCTGCGGCGCACCGCCCGGCGACGAATGTCGCGACGCGTGCGAGAACCGACTCCCGCAATTCGGCGTGCCACATCGGGAATTGGTTCGAATCCGGTGGAAAAACCGGGACAGCGGCGGTCTCGTCGAAACGCACGGCTGTGAAGGTGTCCACGGCTCCCGCCTGAGGTTCAATGGCAATGTTGCTCAGCCGCTGGCTCGAATGCCTCAGATTCATTCGATGGTACCCCTTCAACGAGAAAACAAGCACTGTGAAATTGCGGACGTGCTTGCGCCGTTCGCTCAGGCCAACCTTGGCTCAGTTAAGTAATTGAAACATTAATTTACTGAATCATCGACCGATGCGCCAGCGGTGCCGCTTAAAGGCCGCCGGTAGTGCTCCGCACGGCGATGAATCGATCCGATGACCGGAAGTGATGTAAGTCGACTCCGCCTGTTACCCGATGGGTCGCTCGCAAGACCTCAGCGGTTACGCCCGAGCAGATGACGCAGGGCAGCATCCAGGTCGGGCTGGCGGAACCGGTGTCCCGCTTCCACGAGCCGTTGCGGGGCGACGCGCTGACTCGCGCACGCCAGTTCGCGGGCGCCCTGTTCGCCGAGCAATATTCGCGGCCCCACCGGCGGAACGGGCAGCACCGCGGGGCGGCGCAGCACGTGGGCCAGCGTGCGGGTGTACTCGCTGTTGCGAACCGGTTGCGGGGCAACGGCATTCACCGGACCAGACAGCGTAGTGTCCCAGAGCGCCCGGTGATAAACGTCGATCAGGTCATCAATCCCTATCCAGGACAACCACTGTCGGCCATTGCCGAGCCGGCCGCCGAGACCGGCGGCGAACAGCGGGCGCATCAATTTCAGCGTGCCGCCGCGGGGTGATTGCACGATGCCGGTCCGCACCTGCACCACCCGGGCCCCGGCCTGTGCGGCCGGCGCGGTCGCGTCCTCCCAGTCGGCGACGACGTCGGCAAGAAAGCCGTCGCCACGCTCGCTTGCCTCGGTGAGTTCTTCGTCGCCGCGGTCGTAGCCGTAGTAGCCGATCGCGGAGGCCGAGATCAGCAGGCCGGTCTTGGCACGTGCCACCAGTTCGGCCAGCTGACGGGTCGGACCGATCCGGCTGTCGCGCACCGCTTTCCGGTGCCCCTCGGTGAACCGTCCGGCGATCGAGGCGCCGGCCAGGTGGATGACCGCGTCAATGCCGGTCAGCAGCTCCGGGTCGGGGTCATCGGGATTCCACTGTCGTTCATCCTTGCCGCGTGCGCTGTGGCGGACGAGTTGGACGACCCGATGCCCGCCGGTGCGCAAGAACGCCGACAGCGCCGAACCGACCAGTCCCGACGACCCGGTGACCGCCACGGTCACCGGCGCCAGACCGTGCCGGGCGGCCAGTTGGTGGGCGGCCAAATCGTCGGCCAGCTGGCGGTGCCGGTAGACGAACATCGGGCGCAGCGCGGCGCCGGGCACGGGTGTCTGGACGCGGTCGATCACCTCGGTCCGGTTGCCGCCGAGGTCGTCGAATTCGTGGATGTGTCGCCACCGCACCGCGATGCGGGCCGGTAGCGACGCCAGCCCGTCGCTGCCGATCGCGTCGACGAAGCGGCGCGGCGGGTCATAGCCCTCGGCCTGGTGCTGGGCCACCCAGCGCAGCCCACCCGGGAGGGCGAGTTCGGCCCGCCCGTCGCGCAGCGACGACGCTTCCGAGACCAGTCGCATCGGCGACCATGGCGGCGACAGCCGCTCGAAAGCACCCGGGCGTGCATGCCAGGCGAACACGTCATCGCGCGGCGCATCGACCACGCTAGAAAATTCCAGTCCCATCGTTCGATATGTACCCTATGACGACGAGAGCATGCCTTGCGCCGGCGTGGGTAAGTAAGGACGCATGAGTATCAACACCCACCTGCGGTCCCTGCTCGACACCGCTCTCGACCGGTCGATCGTCGGAGGCTATACCCGCATCGGCTATCAACTGCGCAGCTCGGGATGGCCCGACGACCCGCAGCCGCATGCGCTGAAGGGAAAAACGGCGCTCGTCACCGGTGCGAACCGGGGCATCGGCAAGGCCATTGCGAAGGGCCTGGCGCAGTTGGGCGCGAGCGTGCTGTTGACGGTTCGCGACGAGGCGAGCGGCGAAGCCGCGCGCAACGAGATCGTCGACGCCAATCCCGAGGCCGACGTGCAGGTGGAGGTGTGCGACGTCTCCGACCTCTCCGCGGTGCGTGCCTTCGCGGCCGACTTGTCCGCCCGGGTATGGGAATTGGATGTGCTGATCCACAACGCCGGGGTGTTACCGCCGGAGCGGGCCGAGACCGCCGATCGGCATGAGGTCACGCTGGCCACCCACGTACTGGGGCCGGTGCTGTTGACCGAGTGCTTGCTTCCGGTCCTGCGCGGCGCCGAGAACCCGCGGGTGATCTTCATGTCCTCGGGCGGGATGTACACGCAGTCGCTGCCTACCGACGACCCCGAATACGTCGACGAGCCGTACAGCGGGGTCACCGCGTACGCGCGGACCAAACGCATGCAGGTGGCGCTGGCACCCATCCTGTGCCGCCACTGGGCCGACGACGGTATCCGCGTCTACGCGATGCACCCCGGGTGGGCCGATACTCCCGGGGTGGCCACGTCGCTCCCCGGTTTCCGGGCGCTCACCGGCCCGCTGCTGCGCACGCCCGAACAGGGAGCCGACACCGCGATCTGGCTGGCCGCCACCGAACCGCCGCCACCCAGCGGCGGTTTCTGGCATGACCGGCGGCCCCGCCCGGAGCACTATCTGCCGTTGACCAGACACGGCGAGCGTGAGCGGGAACGCCTTTGGCGCTATTGCGCCTATTCGATCGGCATCGACAATGCGTGAGGCTCAGCGGTCGGGCAGCGCGTGCTCGGTGATCGGCAGCCGGGGCAACTGCTGACGCTCGCCACGCTTGGCCGCCACATACACCTGCGCGGTCTGGCCGGCGACCGTGCGCCAATCGAAGTCTGAGGTGAGCCGCTCGCGGGCCGCGCGGGCGCGTTGTTGCGCGGCGTCTGGATCGTCGAGCACGGTGCGCACCGCCGCGGCCAGGCCGGCCACGTCGCGCGGCGGGCACGACACCCCGGTCTGCCCGTTGATCACCGCTTCGCCGAGGCCGCCGATATTGGAGGTCACCAACGGAGCGCCGGCCGCGGCGGCCTCCAGGGCGACGAGCCCGAACGGCTCGTAGTGGCTGGGGAACACCGCCGCGTCGGCCCGGTGCAGCGCGGCCAGCAGTTCGTCGTGGTGCAGGTGCCCGACGAAGCGAGTTGCCTTGAGTACCCGATGTTTACGGGCCTGCTCGACGAGCCAGTCCTGCTGGGTTCCGTCGCCGGCGATGGTCAGGGTGGTGCCCGGGTTGGTGCGCCTGATCCGCGGCAGCGCGGCGATCAGGTCGTGCACACCCTTCTCGTACTCCAGCCGCCCGACGTACAGGAGTTCGGCGGGCCCGGTGCGTGGCCGCCGCGGCGCGAACGGCCAACGCGCCGCGTCGATTCCGTTGCGGATCACGGTGGTTTCGGCCAGGCCGGGACCGAACAGTTCGGTGATCTCGTCGCTCATCGACGCCGAACATGTGATCAGCGAATCGGATTCACGCACCAGCCACGATTCGACCGCGTGCACCTGACGGCTGATCGCTCCGGACACCCAGCCCGAATGCCTGCCGGCCTCGGTCGCGTGGATCGTGGAAACCATTGGTACGTCATAGTATTGGGCGAGCGTGATGGCGGAATGGGCAACCAGCCAATCGTGGGCGTGCACAACGTCGGGACGCCACAGTCGCTCAACGCCCGGTTTCTTGAGCATGAGCCCGGCGCGAATCATCGCGTGGCCCATGGCCAGGGTCCAGGCCATCATGTCTGTGCCGAAAGTGAATTCGTGCGGATCCTGGGCGGCGGCGATCACCCGCACGCCCTCGCTGATCTCGTCAGACGACGGGTGCGTGCTGGGGTCGGTACCGGTGGGGCGCCGCGACAGCACCACCACGTCGTGGCCGGCGGCCGCCAGCGCGGTCGACAGGTGATGCACGTGCCGGCCCAGCCCGCCGATCACGACCGGCGGGTACT
Organism: Mycobacterium sp. 050128; assembly: GCF_036409155.1. Lineage (NCBI taxonomy): Bacteria > Bacillati > Actinomycetota > Actinomycetes > Mycobacteriales > Mycobacteriaceae > Mycobacterium > Mycobacterium sp. 050128. Next base: position 180,192 of record NZ_JAZGLW010000005.1, read on the forward strand.
CCCACGACATCATCAGGATCTTCATCGGGGCAGCCTTCGGGCATCCAGCGCGCCGAACAGACCGTCGGCGCGGTTCCAGCCGTCGGCAAGCCGCTGCGCGGTGTCGCGGCGGCCCGAGGCCAGCGCCCCGGCGATCTCGCGGGTGGCGTGCGCGTGCAGGTGCGCGCGGTAGCGGGCGTAGTCGGCGGCGGAGTCCTTGCTGACCATGAACGGCCAGTCGCTGGACACGGTCAGCAGCGTCTCGCGCAGGATCTGGTCGGCGACGCGGTCGCGCGGCGGCGACCCGTTCAGGGCGGACGTGGCCTGTGACAGCGCCTTGTCCACGGTGCTCAGCGCGGTATCGACGACCTCGGTGTTGAGCTGGACCAGGTCGGCCACCTTCTCGCCGGCCCACACCTGCCAGTCCTTGCCCGAGCCCCACGAACTGGGCGGCAGCGCCACCGCCTCGCCGACGAATCCGCAGTCCAGCGCGTCGCTGAGCGTGCCGACCCGCACCCCGGCGGCGGGCAACGCCCGCAGTACCCGGGCCAGCCACGTCGGGCCCTCGTACCACCAGTGGCCGAACAGCTCGGTGTCGAAGGCGGCGATGACGTGAGCCGGGCGACCGATGCGCTCGGACTCGCTCGACAGCCGGCTGCGCACGACGTCGACGAAGTCGGCGACATGGACGTCGACCGCGCGGTCGGCGCGCTCGGGGTCATACGGCGCCTTGGCGTCCGAGGACACGTTGCGCCCGGTGACCCGGGCCGGCTTGAGCCCGGTCAGGTGGTCATAGGTGTGGAAGTCGCGGTACGCGGCGTGCCCGGGGTAGCCGGATTTCGGCGACCACACCCGGTAGCTGACCTGCAGGTCGCGCCCGAACGCCACGACATTCGTGTCGCCGACGGGCCGTCCCAGCGCGGTGTCGCCGTGCAGTGAGGGACCGTCGACCATGAAGTGGGTGATCCCCGCGCCGGCGTAGTCGCGTTCCATGCCCGGGTCGTAGGCGCACTCGGGCGCCCAGATGCCGCCGGAGCTTTGTCCTTTTCGGGCCCCCAGGCGGTGCTGGGCGTCCGCCAGGCCCTCGCGCAGCGCGAATTCCCGCAGCCGCGGGGCGAGCAACGGCTGGAACGGGTGGGCCAGCGGGCCGCCGAGCAACTCCACGGTCCCGGCATCGATCAGGCTGCGCAGCAGCGGGCTGCCACCGTGCTGCCACAGCGTGGCGAAGTCCTCGAGCGACTGGTCCGCCTCGGCGCATTCGCGAATCCCGAACTCCCGCAACGCTTCTGGCGTGCAGGATTGGTAGCCGGCCGACTTCGACTTGGGGATCGACCGGACGCTGGCGGCCTCGGCCGCCCGCAGCCGCCAGTTCGCCAGCCAGTGGTGCATGCCGTCCAGGCAGTAGGGGTCGTCCAGTTGGGCATTGACCACCGGGGTGACGCCGAGGGTGATCAAGCGCTGCCGATCCTCGTCCGCCAGCGTGCGCAGCACCTTGATCAGCGGCAGATAGGCGGCCGCCCACGACTGGTAGAGCCATTCCTCACCGACCGGCCAGCGGCCGTGGTGGGCCAGCCACGGCAGATGGGTGTGCAACACCAGCGTGAACATGCCGGGTACCGGTGTTGCGGAATTGCTCACGGCCGCACCGCGATCGCGATCAGATCCAGGCTCTCCGCAATAGGATGCGTGTCGCGATCGCCGGCGGCGATCAGCTCGAAGTCGTCGATCGTGACCGCGGCCACGTCGGCGGCCAGCTGCGGCGGCCACGGTGCTCCCTCGTCGCCGGCCACCGCCAGCGCGATCTGCGCGTCGATGATCGAACCGCCGTGACGGGCATCCATTTCACGCAGGCGCGGGCCGTGGAACAGGCCGCTGACGGCAACGTCGGTGAAACCCGCGTCCACTAGCAGCTCGGTCAGCTCGTCGGCGTTCAATTCCCGGGTGTGAAACGGGTTGATCGGGGTGTCGCGGCCTGGAGAGAAGGTGATGCGGTTGGGCGTGGACATCATCAGCAGCCCCGAGGGACGCAGCACCCGCGCGCATTCCTTGACGAATTGGCTCTGATCCCACAGGTGCTCGATGACCTGGAAGTTCACCACGACGTCCATTGAGGCGTCCGGCAGCGGCAGCTCGGCCAGGTTGGCCCGCATGACTTCCACTCTCGGGTAGCGGCTGCGGACATGGGCCACCGCCGCCTCGTCGTAATCCACCGCGACCACCCGTCGGGCGTCCGCGGCGATCAAATCGGCGCCGTAACCTTCGCCACATCCGGCCTCGAGCACGTCACGGCCCACACAGTGGGTTGCCAGTCGCTGGTACACCACTTGGTGGCGGCGGAACCAGTAGTTCTCGATGTCCAGGTCAGGGATCGTGCGCTCGCCCGTCAGCGTCAACACCGCATCAACCGCCGGTGAAGTGCCGTCGGGGCTGCGGTGGGGAACGTCGGGGACGAATGCGCTCATTGCATAGGGAGGCTAACGCGAAGTGTCGGATTCGCGAACCGCTCAGCGGGTAGGCCCCGGTCGCGGGGGGAGGCGGGCCTGCAAGAACCTGCAGTACGACCCGCTATGGTGTGAAGGCAGGCCGCACAAAGTTACCGAGTAGTAACACGACCGTGCGCTGCAAAACGCGTACTGAAAGTCTTGTAGCTGACTGCTGCGAGACTCCTTCAAGGAGGACGAACCACACTCATGACGAACATCGTGGTCCTGATCAAGCAGGTCCCAGACACCTGGTCGGAGCGCAAGCTGACTGACGGCGATTTCACGCTGGATCGGGACGCCGCCGACGCCGTGCTGGACGAGATCAACGAGCGCGCCGTCGAAGAGGCCCTGCAAATCCGTGAGCGCGAAGGCGGCGAGGGGTCGGTGACCGTGTTGACCGCCGGACCGGAGCGCGCCACCGAGGCCATCCGCAAGGCCCTCTCGATGGGCGCCGACAAGGCGGTCCACCTCAAGGACGACGGCCTGCACGGCTCGGACGTCATCCAGACCGGATGGGCGCTGGCGCGCGCCCTGGGCACCATTGAGGGCACCGAGCTGGTCATCGCCGGCAACGAGGCCACCGACGGCACCGGCGGTGCGGTCCCGGCCGTCATCGCCGAATACCTGGGTCTGCCGCAGCTGACCCACCTGCGCAAGCTGTCCATCGAGGGCGACAAGGTCACCGGCGAGCGGGAAACCGACGACGGTGTCTTCACCCTGGAAGCGACCCTGCCCGCGGTGGTCAGCGTCACCGAGAAGATCAACGAGCCGCGCTTCCCGTCCTTCAAGGGCATCATGGCCGCCAAGAAGAAAGAGGTCACGGTGCTGACCCTGGCCGAGATCGGCGTCGAGCCTGACGAGGTCGGTCTGGCCAATGCCGGGTCGACCGTGCTGTCGTCGACGCCGAAGCCGCCGAAGACCGCGGGTGAGAAGGTCGCTGACGAGGGTGAGGGCGGCAATGAGATCGCCAAGTACCTGGTCGGCCAGAAGATCATCTAAGACGAGCACAAACCCCATACACGAGAAGAGCGATATAACCCATGGCTGAAGTATTGGTGCTCGTCGAGCACGCCGAAGGCGCGGTGAAGAAAGTCACCGCCGAATTGATCACTGCCGCCCGTGCTTTGGGCGAGCCGTCCGCCGTCGTGGTCGGTGCGCCGGGCACGGCGGCGCCGCTGGCCGACGCGCTGAAGGAAGCCGGTGCCGCCAAGATCTACGTCGCCGAGTCCGACGACGTCGACAAGTACCTGATCACCCCCGTCGTCGACGTTCTGGCGTCGCTGGTCGAATCCGCTTCTCCGGCAGCGGTTTTGCTCTCCGCCAATGCCGACGGCAAGGAAATCGCCGGCCGGCTCGCGGCCCGGCTCGGTTCCGGACTGCTGGTCGACGTGGTCGAGGTCAAGGAAGGCAATAAGGCGATCTACTCCATCTTCGGTGGGGCGTTCACGGTCGAGGCGCAGGCCAACGGCGACACCCCGATCATCACGGTGCGCGCGGGTGCCGTCGACGCCGAGCCACAGGCCGGTGCGGGTGAAGAGGTCACCGTCGAGGTGCCCGCGCCCGCCGAGAACGCCACCAAGGTCACCGCGCGTGAGCCCGCGGTCGCCGGTGACCGCCCAGAACTGACCGAGGCCACCATCGTGGTCTCCGGTGGCCGCGGCGTCGGCAGCGCGGAGAACTTCAATGTGGTTGAGGCGCTGGCGGACTCGCTGGGCGCGGCCGTCGGCGCGTCGCGTGCCGCCGTCGACTCCGGCTACTACCCGGGCCAGTTCCAGGTCGGCCAGACCGGTAAGACGGTCTCGCCCCAGCTCTACATCGCGCTGGGCATCTCGGGCGCGATCCAGCACCGGGCGGGTATGCAGACCTCGAAGACCATCGTCGCGGTCAACAAGGATGAAGAGGCGCCGATCTTTGAGATCGCCGACTACGGCGTGGTGGGCGACCTGTTCAAGGTTGCGCCTCAGCTGACCGACGCGGTCAAGGCTCGCAAGGGCTGATCTTCGCTTAACGCAAACGCCCCCGCGTGCACGTCACGTCGGGGGCGTTTGCGTTGTCGCCCTTAAGAGTTGGCTAGTCGGCTACCGCCTGGTCGGCGATGTTGGCGTTGACCCAGTCGACGACCTCGCGCACCGTGTCGATCGGCGTCTCGGGGTCTTTGAGCCGCATCTTGAGGTGGCTTTCCAGGGTTGCGACGAGTTCCATCTTGCGGGGCGAGTCATAGCCCAGGTCGTCGACGAGATGCGAGTCGCCGGTCACCGGAGCCATCCGGTCCGGAGCCAGCCGGGTGACGATCGACACGACGGAATCATTGACGCTACTCACAGTGCTCCGACCTCTCCTAAGACCTCTCCGAATATTTCTTTGGCCGCGACGTGGCGGATCTTGCCCGACGGTGTCTTCGGAACCTTGCCCTTGCCGACCAGCAGCACCGTCGGGCTCAATCCCGTTGCGCTGCGCACCTTTCGGCCGATTTGGCGACGGATCTCGTGCGCGTCGTCGCCCGGATCCTCCTGGACGGTTTCGGCGACGATCCGGATCTCCTCGCGCTGATCGGCGAGCGTGACCCCGAACGCGACGACCCCACCGCGCCTGATGCCGTCGACCGAGGCGGCCAGTCGCTCGATGTCGGAGGGGAAGATGTTGCGGCCGGCGACGATGATGACGTTCTTGCGGCGCCCGCACACCACGATCTCGCCGTCGTCGGTGAGATAGCCGAGGTCGCCCGTGTAGAACCAGCCGTACGCGTCGGTGGCGGCCACCTCGCCGTCCACCGTGAGGTAGTGCCGCGTCACCGCGTCACCCCGGATGGCGACCTCGCCCATGTGGCGCGCCGGGCGGGTGCCCCGGTCCTCGTCGGCGATGCGGACCTCAACCCCGGGCATCGGCCGCCCCAGCAGGACGAATTCCTTCTTGGGCGCCCCGCAGACGCACCCGGTGACCGCCCGGCCTTGGGTTTCCAGTTCGTCGGCGCACACGTTCTCGACCGCCAGCGGTCGATCCACCCGGGAGAACGACACCGCTACCGTCGCCTCGGCGAGACCGTAGGCCGCGCCGATCGCCGAAACCCGCATCCCGAAGCGTGCGGCCTGCTGGGCGAACTCGTACATCGTGAGCGGGTCGATGGGCTCGGCGCCGGACACCACGCAGCGCAGCGCGCTCAGGTCGTAGGCGCCGTCGCTGACCGCCCTGAGCCTGCGGCTGACGATCGAATAGGCGAAATTGGGTGCCGCGGTGACGGTGGCCCGCTGCTCGGTGAGGATTTGCAGCCAGGCCAGCGGCGACCGCACGAACTCGGTCGCCGGAATGTAGACCGCCGCGTTGCCGGCGAACATCGGCGACAGCAGGTAGGCGATCAGGCCCATGTCATGCGAGAGCGGGAGCCAGCTCATCGTGACGTCGATGTCGGGATCGATCTGTACCTCGGCCACCATGGCGGCGATGTCGGCGTGGAGGTTGCGGTGAGTGATCGCCACGGCCTTGGGGTCGCCGGTCGATCCCGAGGTGAGTTGATAGATGGCGACGTCGTCCTCGTCTGTCGGCTCCTCGACCCCGTCGGCGCCGGTCCACGTGTCGGGCACCTCGATGACGCGGAAACCTGACGCGCGCAGTGCGTCGGCAACCGCGACGAACGGCCGTCCCACCAGGACGCAATGCGCACCGAGCAGGCTCAGCGCGCGCAGGGTGCCCTCGTGCCACTCGCTGAGGTCGGCCTGCGACGTGGGTTGTTGCAGCATCGTCATCGCCGCGCCCAACTTCCAGATGCCCTGGACGACCGGTGCGACATCTTCGGCGTGGGCGGCCAGCACACCCACCCGGCTGCCTCGGGTGACTCCTTCGCCGGCCAGTCGGCCGGCGACCTTGCCCGCCGACTGATTGATGTCGTGCCAGCTAGCGAAATGCAGATTGCCGGCGGTGCCAAAGCGAAGGCCCAGGGTGGAATCCGCGGCCACCTTCGCGATGCGGTCAGTAAACCTACTCATAGCCGTGCGCTGTCCTCACTGCAGACTGAATTCGTAAATGACCGGGCGCCAATAACATTCGGGAAACGCCTGTCAGTCGTCTTTGGCGTTTAGCACGGCCGAGGCGATCACATCGACGGCCCGGTCGATCTGCGCCGGCGTGTGTGTGGCGCAAACACAGCAGCGCATCAGGGCGTCGTTCTCACCGACCGCGGGTGCCACCGCCAGTGAGCAGAAGACGCCGTTGTCGAATGCCTCGTTCCAGGCCGCGATCGCGCGCGCTTCCGGACCGATCCACACCGAAACATGCGGGGCCACTACGTGTGCGCCGTCGGCACGGACGATTCCCGCCCGCACCTGCAGACCCTGTGACACCAGGCCGTCGCGCAGGGCGCGGGCGTTGGCCAGGACCGCTTCGGCACGCTGGGCCCCCTCGAGGCCGCGAATGATCGCAATCCCGGCGATGCTTGCCGCCATCGCCGCCGGAGCCCCGGTGGCGGTGAACATGTGCTGGCTGGACCGCAATCTGAGCACATCGATCAGGTCGCGCGATCCGACGATGAAGCCGCCGGTGGAGGCGATCGCTTTCGACATGCTGCCCATCAACACGTCGACGTCCTTGGCGCAGCCGAACTCCTCGGCGATCCCGGTTCGGTTGGGCCCGAAGACGCCGAGGCTGTGTGCCTCGTCGACGTAGAGCGCGACGTTGTATTTGTTGGCCAGCGCGACAATGCTTTCCATCGGCGCCACGTCGCCCTGCATCGAGTAGAGCCCGTCGATCACGATCAGCTTGGTGCCGCCGCGCTCGGCGGTGCGGATCAGGTTGCGTTCCAGCGAATCCAGGTCGTTGTGCGCGAAATACCGCGAACTGGCCCCCGAGAGCCGGATGCCGTCATGCAGCGACATGTGGGCCTCGCTATCGGGGAACGCGAGATCGGCTGCACCCAATAACGCCGTGATCGCACCGACATTGGCCAGGTAGCCGCTGTTGAACACCAGCGCCGCCTCGGTGCCGTACCAGTCGGCCAACAACTCTTCGAGCTCGACTTTGACGCGCAGCGTGCCGCAGTGCGGAGGCGCACCCCCACAGGCCGGCCCGTACAGTTCGGTGGCCCGGTTGGCCGCCTCGATCAACCGGCGATCACCGCACAGCCCCAGAGAATTGTTCGACCCGAACATGATTCGGGTTTGTCCTTCGATGACGGAGGTCGGTCCGGGAGCGGATTCGACGCTCCTGAAGAACGGCAGTCGGTTGCACGCGGCGTAGTAGCGCAGGCTGGCCAGCCGGCTGTCTTGTTGCGCGCGCGCTTGGATATTCAGCTTCGAGGTCTGCAGCACGCCTACATCAAACAGTGCGTCCCGGTATCCGGCATCCGATTCGCTCTAAATTGGCGAGCACGTTAATAGCGATTGACGTGCGGGTGTTTATTGCGTTGCCGCTCTTGCGAATACGCGGACCCAATCCGCTTAGCGGTTGATTGTGTGGACACTATCTCGGGGGTATTACGTACGGGTGAGCGGCAGCGTTATGTACGACACACTTCACCGTGGGAACACATTTCGTCATCTTGCGTGCACCAACACGTCATAGCGTCGATGCCGATTCGCTCCTCGATTACGCCACGTTGTTTCCCATGAGCATTGCTTCTGTCCTGATACCGAGTGATACTCCGGACGGAGCCGCGACCAGCTCGCCTGGGCCGCGTTACTCGCTGTTGCTGTCCACCGACCCCAGTTTGGTCGAGGCAGCGCAGCGGCTCCGGTACGACGTATTCACCAGCACGCCCGGTTTCGCGTTGCCGGAATCGGGTGCCGGGGACCGGGACGTGGACCGCTTCGACGAGTTCTGTGATCACCTGCTGGTTCGCGACGACGACACCGGGGAGCTGGTGGGGTGTTACCGCATGCTGGCGCCGGCGGGTGCGATTGCCGCCGGCGGCCTGTATACCGCGACGGAATTCGATCTCGGCGCGCTCGACCCGTTGCGGCCGTCGCTGGTGGAGATGGGCCGCGCCGTGGTCCGCGACGGGCACCGCAACGGTGCCGTCGTGCTGTTGATGTGGGCGGGAATCCTGGCCTACCTGGACCGCTACGGCTACGACTACGTGATCGGGTGTGTGTCGGTGCCGATCGGCAGCGTGACAGACGAAGATGCGCCCGGCAGTCAGCTTCGGGGCGTGCGCGACTTCGTCCGCAGCCGGCACGCCGCGCCGCCGGAGTATCGCGTGTACCCGCACCGGCCGGTGGTGGTGGACGGCAAAAGCCTCGACGAGATCGCACCGCCGCCGCGCCCCTCGGTTCCGGCGCTGATGCGTGGTTACCTGCGGCTGGGTGCGAAATGCTGCGGCGAACCCGCGTTGGACCCGGACTTCGGTGTCGGCGACTTCTGCGTGCTGCTGGACAAACGCCAGGCCGACACCCGATATCTGCGAAGACTGCGGTCGGTATCGGCGGCCGCGCTGATGAGCGGCGAGATGGCGGGCGGCGCACGATGAACGCTCCCGCGGTCACCACCGACCACGCTTGGCTGCCGCGCGCGACCTGCGACAGCAGCTGTGTAGGTGTGGCCCCCGCGTCGTCGCGGTGGCTGGTGGTGCTGCGGGTGACGCTTCGCCTGATGCTGGTGCTGTTACTGCTGCTGGGGGCGCCGTTGGCGCTGGTGCCATGGCCGGGGCAGATGCGGGTGCGGCAGTTCTACTGCCGGATGGTGCTGCGCGTTTTCGGGGTCCGGATCAGTGTGTCGGGGGCCCCGATCCGCAACCTGCGCGGGGTCCTGGTGGTCGGTCCGCATATGTCCTGGCTGGACGTCTTCGCCATCGGTGCGGTGCTGCCCGGCTGGTACGTCGCCCGCTCGGACATGTTCGGCGAGCTCGCGCAGCGCCTACTGAAGATCATTCCGATCGAACGGTCCAGCCTGCGGCGGCTGCCCGGCGTGGTGGAGACGGTCGCGGACCGGCTGCGTGGCGGCGAAACCGTGGTGGCCTTTCCCGAGGGCACCACGTGGTGCGGGGTGGCCTGCGGCTCGTTCTACCCGGCGATGTTCCAGGCCGCGATCGACGCCGGTCGCCCGGTCCAGCCACTGAGGCTGACATATCACCACGTCGACGGCCTGATCTCGACCGCTCCGGCCTTCGTCGGGGAGGACACCCTGGTGGCGGCGATGTGCCGGATGATCGCCCAGCGCCGCACCCTGGCGCATGTTCACGTCGAGTCTCTGCAGCTGCCGGGCGCCGACCGGCGGGGGCTGGCGCGCCGCTGCCAGCGGGCGGTGGGCGTCGGAGTGGCGCGGCGCCCAGGTCAACGCCACGTGCTGGCCGCTTAAGGGAACCCGGCGGCCCGGTATCGTGGGGCGCGTCATGGTCTACCTCGATCACGCCGCCACCACCCCGATGCACCCCGCCGCCATCGAGGCGATGACGGCCGTCTTCGGCACGGTCGGCAACGCGTCGTCACTGCACACCAGCGGCCGCACGGCCCGGCGCCGCATCGAGGAGTCCCGTGAGCTGATCGCGGACAAGCTGGGCGCGCGACCGTCCGAGGTGATTTTCACCGCGGGTGGCACCGAAAGCGACAACCTGGCCGTCAAGGGCATCTATCGCGCCCGCCGCGACGCCGACCCGCGCCGGCTGCGCATCATCACCAGCCAGGTGGAACATCACGCGGTGCTGGATTCGGTCGACTGGCTGGTCGAGCACGAGGGCGCCCAGGTGAGTTGGCTGCCCACCGCCTCCGACGGATCGGTGTCGGCGTCCGCGCTGCGGGAGCTGTTGGAGAGCCGCGCTGAGGTCGGCGACGTCGCGCTGGTCTCGGTGATGTGGGCCAACAACGAGGTCGGCACCATCATGCCCGTCGCCGAACTGGCGGCCGTCGCCGCCGAATTCGGCGTCCCGATGCACAGCGATGCCGTGCAGGCGGTTGGGCAGCTGCCCGTCGACTTCACCGTCAGCGGGCTGTCGGCGATGAGCGTCGCCGCGCACAAGTTCGGCGGCCCGCAGGCGGTCGGTGCGCTGTTGTTGCGCCGCGACGTGGCCTGTGCGCCGCTGCTGCACGGCGGCGGTCAGGAGCGCGATATCCGTTCCGGCACTCCGGATGTCGCCGGTGCCGTCGGAATGGCCGCCGCGATGCGGCTCGCCGTGGACGGTCTGGAGGCCAACGGCGCACGGCTGCGCGCGCTGCGCGATCGTCTGGTCGAGGGTGTGCTGACCGAGATCGACGACGTCCGTTTCAACGGGTCGCGCGAGTCGCGGCTTCCGGGCAACGCCCACTTCACTTTTCGTGGTTGTGAAGGCGACGCTCTGTTGATGTTGTTGGATGCCAACGGAATCGAATGCTCAACCGGGTCGGCGTGCACCGCCGGCGTCCCGCAGGCCTCGCATGTGTTGATCGCGATGGGCGACGATGCCGCCACCGCGCGGGGATCGCTGCGTCTGTCGTTGGGTCACACCAGTGTTGACGCCGACGTCGACGAGGTGCTGCGGGTGCTGCCGGCTGCGGTGGATCGGGCCAGGCGCGCGGCGCTGGCCGCTGCGGGGGCGTCGGGGTGAAAGTTCTTGCCGCAATGAGCGGAGGCGTCGATTCGTCGGTCGCCGCCGCTCGGATGGTCGATGCCGGGCACGACGTGGTCGGTGTGCACCTGGCGCTGTCGTCGGCGCCCGGCACGCTGCGCACCGGTTCGCGGGGCTGCTGCTCGAAAGAGGACGCCTCAGACGCGCGCCGTGTGGCAGACGTCCTCGGAATCCCGTTCTATGTTTGGGATTTCGCGGAGAAGTTCGCCGAAGACGTGATCGACGATTTCGTTTCGTCGTACGCACGCGGCGAGACGCCCAACCCGTGCGTGCGCTGCAACCAGCGCATCAAGTTCGCAGCGCTTTCTGCGCGCGCCCTGGCATTGGGTTTCGACACGGTCGTCACCGGACACTACGCCCGGCTGTCTCAGGGTCGGCTGCGCCGCGCCGTCGACCACGACAAGGATCAGTCGTACGTGCTGGCCGTGCTGACCGCAGAGCAGTTGCGCCACGCCGCTTTTCCGATCGGGGACACCCCGAAGCCGCAGATCCGTGCGGAGGCGGCTCGTCGCGGCCTCGCCGTCGCCGACAAGCCGGACAGCCATGACATCTGCTTCATCCCGTCGGGGGACACCCGTGCCTTTCTCGGGGAGCGCATCGCCGTTCGCCGCGGGAACGTGGTGGGTGCCGACGGTGCGGTGCTGGCGAACCACGACGGCGTGCACGGATTCACGATCGGTCAGCGCAAGGGCTTGGGCATTGCCGGTCCCGGGCCGGATGGTCTGCCGCGCTACGTGACGGCCATCGATGCCGACACCGCGACGGTGCACGTGGGCGGTGCCGCCGATCTCGAGGTGCATGCGTTGACGGGACGGGACCCGGTCTTCACCGCCGGAACCGCACCGCAGGGCCCAATCGAGTGCGACGTGCAGGTGCGGGCCCACGGCGAAACCGCGAGTGCGGTGGCCGAATTGGTCGGCGACGAGCTTTGCGTGCGATTGCGCGTCCCGCTGCGGGGGGTGGCGTGCGGCCAGACCGTCGTGCTGTATCGCCCGGATTCGGCCGGCGACGAGGTACTCGGCAGCGCCACCATCGCCGGCACGTCGCGCTGATTCCCGCTGCTCAGCGACATCGCCGCCGCTTCCAAGGATTCTCCAAGAGCTTGCGGACACCATTCGTCTCGTAATCGGCTGACTACCGATCGGGAAGGAATGAATGACGATGAGCGAGAACCAGATCACCCAGCAGGATGTGCGGACCAACGGCCTTGCCGTTGCCGCTTTCGTGCTCAGCATCATGGGCATGTACGCCAGCCCGATCCTGAGCGGCATTCTCGCCCTCGTCGGTATGTGGCAGGTCAAGCAGCGCGGCGAGCAGGGTTTCGCTTTCGCGATCACCGCGCTGGCGGTCTCGGCGGCCGTCACCGCCCTGCACGTCGCGATGTGGATCCAGTGCGGGCACGCCGATTTCGAATTGGAGACCACGGCACACTGGTGACAAGCCGTTGCCGCGCAAGCAGAGTCGCGAAAGCTATCGCGGGAAGTTGGCGACGATGTTCGTCATCACGATGTCGGACACCGATTGCGGGAAGCCACAGAAGGTGACCTCCACCAACGCCACCGACAGCACCCGGTAGTCGCGGCCGCAGCCGCCCGGCCCCAGATGCAGCGAGGCGGCATCGGCCTTCCAGTCGCCGACGAACACCTGACCGGCCGAGCCATTGGCGCAGTCGGTGACGGTCGAAACCAGAGCGGTGAAGGCATGCTGCGCGGTCGCACCATCGCGATAGGCCGCGGCGCCCTCAGAGATCAGGGCGCCGTCGGGCGGATCCTGGAACGTGGTCTTGTGGAACTCTTCGATCTCGGGGCCAAACGTCGCTGTCTCGGCGAACAGGAAGCGGCAGGCGCGCGGCGTGGTGTCGGCGAGCGTGTCGATGTCGACCGGGGTGCGCCCATCCATCGAGGGAATGATCGACAGGTGCTCACCGGCGCCGGTGATCGCCTGCATCCGCGACTGGTCCAGCAGGATCGTGTCGACATTGACCCCGTTGATACCCCTGGCGCCGCCGGTAAACCCCGGCAGTGCCGTGCCGTCCACCACCCGGGTGCACGCCGCAGTCAGCACCACCGCGCCACACATCAGCAGCGGCCACCCGAATCTTGCCTTGCGCCACACCGTTTTGCACCCCTCTAGACCGTCGAGCCTAGCCGTGTTGGCCGACCGCAACACACCCCTGGCCACCCGGCCTTGAAGTGCGGTCGAATACGGTTGCCGGGTGAGTGTTTTCGCCTCTCCCTTCGCGACGGCCAGCGGCGTGGGTTCTTGGCCCGGCACCGCGATACGTCCGTCGACTGAGGTCGTCGTCGGTGAGTTGGCGGCCGCGATGGCTCACCTTGTCGAGCTGCCCGCCAGGGGAGTGGGCGCCGACCTGCTGGGGCGAGCCGGGGCGCTGCTGATCGATGCGGCGATCGACACCGTGCCGCGCGGTTACCGCATCGCCGCCCGGCCCGGCGCGGTGACTCGCCGGGCCGTCAGCCTCCTCGACGAGGACATGGATGCCCTCGAGGAAGCCTGGGAGACGGCCGGCCTGCGTGGTGGCGGACGGGTGGTCAAGGTGCAGGCGCCGGGCCCGATCACGCTGGCCGCCGGGTTGGAGCTGCCCAACGGCCACCGGGCGATCACCGACCCGGGCGCGTTGCGCGACCTGACGGCGTCGCTGGCCGAAGGCGTTGCCGGCCATCGTGCCGCGCTGTCTCGCCGCCTCGACACACCGGTAGTCGTGCAACTCGACGAGCCGTCGTTGCCCGCCGCGCTGGGTGGGCAGCTGAGCGGCGTCACCGCGCTGAGTCCGGTTGCCGCACTCGACGAGTCGGTGGCTCAGGGCCTGCTCGACACCTGCACGCAGACGGTGGGCGCCGAGGTGGTGCTGCACAGTTGCGCGGCCGGATTGCCGTGGGACCTGTTGTTGCGCAGCGCAATCAGCGCGATATCGATCGACGCCGCAACACTGCGGGCCACCGATCTGGAAGGGCTCGCGGCGTTTGTCGAATCGGGTCGCGCGGTGATGCTGGGCGTGGTGGCCGCCACCGCCCCGGAACGCCGGCCCGCTGCCGAGGAGGTGGCCGCGGCCGTCGTCGCGGTAACCGATCGGCTCGGATTCGGCCGCTCGGCGCTGCGCGAGCGCATCGGCGTCACCCCGGCATGTGGTCTGGCCAACGCGACGCCACAATGGGCCCGCACCGCGATCGAGTTGGCCCGCAAGGCCGCCGCGGTGTTCGCCGAAGACCCCGACGCCATCTAGGCGGCGCGACGAAGGCGTGTCGGGCGCCTTCGATAGCCTGCCAAGGTGAGTTCGCCAGAAGCTGACCCTGTGCCGCCCGAGGTTCGGCGTCAATGGCGTGAATTGGCCGACGAGGTGCGTGAGCACCAGTTCCGCTACTACGTGCGCGATGCGCCGGTCATCTCCGACGCGGAATTCGACGACCTCCTCAAGCGGCTGGGCGCGCTCGAGGAGCAGCATCCCGAGCTGCGCACCCCCGATTCGCCGACGCAGCTGGTCGGCGGCGCGGGATTCGCCACCGATTTCACCTCGGCCGAGCACCTGGAACGGATGCTGTCGCTGGACAACGTGTTCAGCACCGAGGAATTCGACGGGTGGGCCAGCCGCATCCATGCCGAGGTGGGCGGCTCCGGTTCGCAAGACGTGGCCTTCCTGTGTGAGCTCAAGATCGATGGCGTCGCGCTGGCTCTGGTGTACCGCGGTGGCCGGCTGGTCCGCGCGGCCACCCGCGGTGACGGCCGTACCGGCGAGGACGTCACGTTGAACGCGCGCACCATCGAGGATGTCCCGGAACGGCTGACGGCCAGCGGCGACTATCCGATCCCCGACGTCCTCGAGGTCCGCGGCGAGGTGTTCTTCCGGGTCGCCGACTTCGAGGCACTCAACGCCGCGCTGGTCGAGGACGGCAAGGTCCCGTTCGCCAACCCGCGCAACAGCGCCGCGGGCTCGCTGCGCCAGAAGGATCCCGCGGTCACCGCTCGCCGCAAGTTGCGGATGATCTGCCACGGCGTCGGGTACGCCCAGGGATTTCGGCCGGCCAGCCTGCACGACGCCTACCTGGCACTGGGCGCTTGGGGGCTGCCCGTCTCCGACCACACCGCCCGGGTCGAAAACGCCGGCGGTGCGTTGGAACGGATCGCCTATTGGGGCGAGCACCGCCACGACGTCGATCACGAAATCGACGGTGTTGTAGTCAAAATCGACGACGTCGCACTGCAGCGCAGGCTGGGGTCGACCTCGCGAGCGCCGCGCTGGGCGATCGCCTACAAGTACCCGCCGCAAGAGGTGCAGACCACGCTGCTGGATATCCGGGTGAATGTCGGGCGGACCGGACGCGTCACACCGTTCGCCGTCATGGTGCCCGTCAAGGTCGCGGGTTCGACGGTCGAAATGGCCACCCTGCACAACGCCACCGAAGTCAAGCGCAAGGGCGTGCTGATCGGCGACACCGTGGTGATCCGCAAGGCCGGCGACGTGATTCCCGAAGTGCTCGGCCCGGTCGCCGATCTGCGCGACGGCACCCAACGCGAATTCGTGATGCCCACACACTGTCCCGAATGCGGCACCGAGCTGGCCCCGGCAAAGGAGGGCGACGCCGACATCCGCTGCCCCAACTCCCGAGCCTGCCCAGCGCAGTTGCGGGAGAGGGTGTTTCACGTCGCAGGCCGCGGCGCCTTCGACATCGAAGGGCTGGGCTACGAGGCCGCCACCGCGTTGCTGCAGGCCGAGGTGATCACCGACGAGGGAGACCTGTTCACCCTTACCGAAGACGACCTTTTGCGCACCGAACTGTTCACCACCAAGGCCGGCACACTGTCGGCCAACGGTAAGCGGCTGCTGGCCAACCTCGACAAGGCCAAGGCGCAGCCGCTGTGGCGAGTGCTGGTGGCGCTGTCGATCCGGCATGTCGGCCCGACCGCCGCGCGCGCCCTGGCAACCGAATTCGGCAGCCTCGACGCGATCACGTCGGCGTCGACCGAGGAGCTGGCCGCGGTCGAGGGCGTCGGGCCGACCATCGCCGCCGCGGTCACCGAATGGTTCACCGTCGACTGGCACCGCGCGATCGTCGACAAGTGGCGGGCGGCCGGCGTGCGGATGGCCGACGAGCGCGACGCGAGCACGCCGCGCACGCTGGCCGGGCTGAGCATCGTGGTCACCGGATCGTTGAACGGGTTCTCGCGCGACGAGGCCAAGGAGGCCATCGTGTCGCGTGGCGGCAAGGCCGCGGGTTCGGTGTCGAAGAACACCGCCTACGTCGTGGCCGGCGATTCGCCGGGCTCGAAGTACGACAAAGCGGTCGAGTTGGGTGTGCCCATCCTCGACGAGGACGGCTTTCGCCGCCTGCTGGCCGAGGGGCCGACGGCCGACAGCGCAACCGATTAACAGCGCAGTACTAGTCCGTACCGGTATTGCGGCTCTATGGTGGGCGCTATGACGCAGACGGCCGATCAGTACACGGAGCCATCGCCGTGGTCTCCGCGCGAGGCCGAATTGCTGGCGGTGACGTTGGAGCTACTGCAAGAACACGGCTATGACCAATTGACGATCGACGCGGTCGCCAGTGCTGCGCACGCCAGCAAGGCCACGGTGTACCGGCGCTGGCCCTCGAAGGCCGAACTGGTGCTGGCCGCCTTCATCGAAGGTGTCCGCCAGGTTGCGGTCGTACCGAATACGGGCAGCCTGCGTGGCGATTTGATCAGCCTCGGCGAGGCGTGCGGCGAGCACGGACGCCAGCACGCCAGCACCATTCGCGCGGTGATGGTTGAGGTATCGCGTCATCCGGCGCTCAACGAGGCCCTGCAGGATCAATTCCTCAAGCAGCGCAAGGCCTTGATCAAGCACGTCATGCAACGGGCGGTCGATCGTGGCGAGATCGCCAAAGATGCCTTCGTTGACGAACTTTGGGACCTGCTACCCGGCTATCTCATCTTCCGGTCCATCATTCCCGACCGGCCACCCACTCGCCAGACGGTGCAGCTGCTGGTCGACCGGTTTCTGATGCCGGGTCTGACGCGGACCGCCGGGTAACGCGGCAGCCACCTTGCGTCCAGCTGTTGAAAAATGTGTACGGTCGCGTCTCTTGTTCAGTACGGTCCAGTACCGTACTGTGAAGTCCGTCCGTTCGCGCTTGTGCGGGCCAACGGTCGTAGTCATAGAGTGATCGAGAACGCCCGAGCATCGAAAGGCCGAGGGTGAAGGCGATTTCCGTGTCCAACCTGCTTCGGCAGGGCTGGATAGTGTTGGTCGCGCTACTCGTCGTCGCCGTCGCGGCATTCGGCATCTACCGTCTGCACGGAATCTTCGGCTCGAACTACAAGACCTCGGCGAACAGCGGCCTGTCCAACGAGATCGTCCCGTTCAACCCCAAGCAGGTGGTGCTCGAGGTCTTCGGCGCACCGGGTGCGGTGGCGACGATCAACTACCTCGACGTCAACGCCCAGCCGCAACAGGTCAAGAACGCGCCGCTGCCGTGGTCGTTCACGATCACCACGACGGAGCCCGCGGTCATCGGCAACGTTGTGGCACAAGGTAACGGAGACACCCTCGGTTGCCGCATCACCGTCAACGGTCAAGTCAAAGACGAACGCACCGTCAACAAGGTCGACGCCTACACCTTCTGTCTGGATAAGTCGGGATGAGCAACCAAACCAACGAACAGCAGACGCGGCCCGCTGTGCCGCGCAACATCCGACGGCTCGCGCTGCCGATCCTGCTTTTCTGGGTCGCGCTGGCCGCCATCACGAACATTGCGGTACCGCAGCTGGAAGAGGTGGGCAAGACCCACAACGTGGCGCTGAACTCTCCAGATGCCCCGTCGCTCAAGGCAATTAAGCAAATCGGCCAGGCGTTCCATGAGTTCGACACCGACAGCTCGGCCATGATCGTGCTGGAAGGTGACAAACCGCTCGGCGCGGACGCCCACCGCTTCTACGACGAGATGATCCGCAGGCTGGAGCAGGACAAAAAGCACGTCGAGCACGTCCAGGACTACTGGGGCGACACGCTGACCGCGGCGGGATCGCAAAGTACCGATGGCAAGGCCGCTTATGTTCAGGTGAACCTCGCCGGTAATCAGGGCTCGGCGTTGGCCAACGAGGGCGTCGGCGCCATCCGCGACATCATCGACCAGATGAAGCCGCCACCGGGCGTCAAGACCTATGTGACGGGCGCCGCGCCGCTGATCTCCGATCAGTTCGACGTCGGCAGCAAGGGGACCGCGAAGGTCACCGCGATCACCATCGGGGTGATCGCGCTGATGTTGTTCTTCGTCTACCGCTCGGTACTGACCACGCTGCTGGTTCTCGCCACGGTCCTGATCGAAATGTCAGCTGCCCGAGGCCTTGTCGCCTTCCTCGGCAGCGAGGGAATCATCGGCCTGTCGACCTACGCGACGAATATCCTGACGCTGTTGGTGATCGCCGCCGGAACGGACTACGCGATATTCTTCGTGGGCCGCTACCAGGAAGCGCGCGGTACCGGTGAAGACCGCGAAAACGCGTTTTACACCATGTATCACGGCACCACTCACGTGGTGTTGGGATCCGGGCTCACCGTTGCCGGTGCGGTGGCCTGTCTGAGCTTCACCCGGCTGCCGTACTTCCAAAGTCTTGGGATCCCAGCCGCATTGGGCATCCTGGTGGCGCTGCTCGCGGCGCTGACACTGGGTCCCGCGATTCTCACCCTGGGGGCCAAGGCCGGCATCTTCGACCCCAAGCGGGCGATACGAACGCGCGGCTGGCGGCGGATCGGCACCGCCATCGTCCGCTGGCCCGGCGCCGTGCTCGCGGCCGCGAGCGCGCTGGCCCTGGTAGGTCTGATCGCCCTGCCCGGATACAAGACCAGCTACGACACTCGGCCCTACATGCCCGCCGATGCTCCGGCCAATGTCGGTTACACCGCCGCCGAGAAACACTTCTCGCGGGCCCGGCTGGAGCCGGAATTGCTGATGGTCGAATCGGATCACGACATGCGTAATCCGGCCAGCATGCTGATCCTGGACAAGGTGGCCAAGGCCGTGTTTCACGTCCCCGGGGTCGCCCAGGTGCAGACCATCACCCGGCCGTTGGGCACCCCGCTAGTGCACAGCTCACTCGCGTTCGTGGTCAGCAATTCCAGCGCTGCCCAGCAGCAAAACCTGACCTACCAACGGGATCGGGCCGACGACGCCCTCAAGCAGGCCAACGAACTGTCGAAGACGATCGACATTTTGCGACAGCAGTTCGTCCTGCAGCAGCAATTGGCCGGCACCACCCACGACGAGACCGAAAGCTTTCGCGACACGCTCGCTACGATCAAGGACCTGCGCGACAAGATCGCGAATTTCGACGACTTCTTCCGGCCCATTCGCAGCTATTTCTATTGGGAGAAGCACTGTTACGACATTCCTGCCTGCTTCGCGTTCAGATCTCTGTTCGACGCGCTCGACGGCATCGACCAGCTGACCGAAAAATTCGAGAACCTGACGGCTTCGCTGGATAAGCTCGACGCGCTGCAACCGAAGCTGGTGGCGTTGATACCGCCCCAGATTCAAAGCCAGGAGACCAATCGCGATCTGACACTGGCGAATTACGCCACGCTGTCCGGCATCTACGCCCAGAACGCGCGTGCGCTGGAGAACTCGACGGCGTTGGGGCAGGCGTTTGACGCGGCCAAGAACGACGACACCTTCTATCTGCCGCCAGAGGTGTTCGACAACCCCGACTTCAAACGCGGCCTCAAACTGTTTCTCTCACCCGACGGTAAGGCAGCTCGCATGATCGTCACGCATGACGGCGATCCCGCTACCACCGAAGGTATTTCGCACATCGACCCGATCGCGAAGGCCGCGCACGAAGCCTTGAAGGGCACGCCGATGGCGAACGCGGGGATCTATCTCGGCGGCACCGCCGCGACGTACAAGGACATCCAAGAGGGTGCCAAGTACGACCTGATGATCGTGGCATTCGCCGCGTTGAGCCTCATCCTGCTGATCATGATGATCATCACGCGCAGCCTGATCGCCGCGCTCGTCATCGTCGGTACCGTCGCGCTATCCCTGGGCGCCTCGTTCGGTCTGTCAGTTCTGGTGTGGCAGTACATGTTTGGTATTGAGTTGTATTGGGTCGTGCTCGCACTGGCGGTGATCCTGCTGCTGGCCGTCGGCTCGGACTACAACCTGCTGTTGATCTCCCGGTTCAAGGAAGAAATCGACGCCGGCCTCAATACCGGCATCATCCGTGCGATGGCCGGCTCCGGCTCGGTGGTCACCTCGGCCGGCATTGTTTTCGCCGTCACCATGTGTGCGTTTGTTTTCAGTGGTTTTCAAGTGCTCGGTCAGATCGGGACGACGATCGGGCTGGGCTTGCTGTTCGACACGCTGATCGTGCGGTCATTCATGACGCCTTCTATCGCAAGGCTTCTCGGGCGCTGGTTCTGGTGGCCGCAACGGGTGCGTCCGCGTCCGGCCAGCACGATGCTGCGGCCCTACGGTACGCGCTCGGCGGTCCGTCAGCTGCTGCTGTGGGAGGACGGCGATGCGGCGGCGCCGAAGCCCACGGTGGCCGCACGCTGATTCAGCGCAGCATGGTGGCCACGATCCCGGACAGGTAGCCCAGGCGGGCCACCTCCGACGGCCGGAATTCGGGACCCGGACGGCCCAGCACCACCGCGGTCTGCGGGTCGCCCAGCGGCGCCGCGACCATCGTGATGTCCATGTCGCGCCAGGCCTGCGGCACCCACTCGGCGGTGCCGTCCAGCGTCGCGGCCTCCTGGATCGGCAGCCAGGGAGCCGACACGGCGCGGGTTTCCGGCGAGCCGGGGCTGGCGGCGAGGCGCCGCAGCTCGCCCTCGGCGCGCTGCAACACCGTGCACCAGCTCACCCGCAGCACCCGGGGCGCCTCGTCGGCCAGCACCTGCAGCCGCGCCGGCTTGTCCTTGGCCGCCGCGACGTGGTCGAGCAGTTCCAGCTCGCGGTGCGCTTCCAGCAGGCCGGTGTGCGGCCGCACGCTGTCCACCCGCACACCGTTCAGCGACTCGGCCGCGGTGATCAAAGTGTCGGGCATCGCCCCGGCGGGCAGTTCGATGACCAGGTCGTCGGTCGCGTACCCCGCGCTGCGTTCGACGACGTCGAGCGACAGGATGTCGGCGCCCACCGAACCGAGCGCAACCGCCAGCGCACCCAAGCTTCCGGGGCGGTCGACGAGCTCGATGCGCAACAGATACGACGGCACGCGCCCACTGTCGCACAGAGCCGCGCGTCCGGCATTTCCGCAGGATGGGTGCCAGCTGCACGCGCGTGGCCGCAGCACCGATAGGCTTTTCGCTCGTGTCCCAGATCTCCCGCGACGAGGTCGCGCACCTGGCCAGGCTGTCCCGACTGGCGTTGACCGATACCGAGTTGGACGGCTACGCCGGCCAACTCGACGCCATCCTGACCCACGTCAGCCAGATCCAGGCGGTCGACGTCACCGGCGTCGAGCCGACCGACAACCCGCTCAAGGACGTCAACGTCACCCGCCCGGACGAGATCAGGCCGTGCCTGACGCAGGAGGAGGCGCTGGCCGCGGCGCCCGCAGCCGTGGACGGCCGCTTCGCCGTCCCGCAGATCCTCGGAGACAGCGAGTGAACGAGATCATCCGGTCCGACGCCGCGACGCTGGCCGCCAAGGTCGCCGCCGGGGAGCTGTCGTCGGTCGAGATCACCCAGGCCTTCCTGGACCGGATCGCGGCGACCGACGACCGGTACAGCGCGTTTCTGCACGTCGCCGCCGACGAGGCGCTGTCGGCGGCGGCCGCGGTCGACGAGGCGGTGGCGGCCGGGGAGCGGCTGCCCTCGGCGCTGGCCGGCGTTCCGCTGGCGCTCAAAGACGTGTTCACGACCGTCGATATGCCCACCACCTGCGGATCCAAGATCCTCGAGGGCTGGCGGTCGCCATACGACGCCACCGTCACGGCCCGGCTGCGCGCGGCGGGCATCCCGATCCTGGGCAAGACCAACATGGACGAGTTCGCGATGGGCTCGTCGACGGAGAACTCGGCCTACGGCCCCACCCGCAACCCGTGGGACCTCGAGCGGGTGCCCGGCGGCTCCGGCGGTGGCAGCGCCGCGGCGCTGGCCTCCTTCCAGGCGCCGCTGGCCATCGGCACCGACACCGGGGGCTCGATCCGCCAGCCGGCCGCGCTGACCGCGACCGTCGGGGTCAAGCCCACCTACGGCACGGTGTCGCGCTACGGCCTGGTGGCCTGCGCGTCGTCGCTGGATCAGGGCGGCCCCTGCGCGCGCACCGTGCTCGACACCGCGTTGCTGCATGCGGTGATCGCCGGCCACGACCAGATGGACTCGACCTCCATCGATGCCGCGGTGCCCGACGTGGTCGGCGCCGCCAAGGCCGGTGCCGCAGGCGATCTGAGCGGCGTGCGGATCGGCGTGGTGTCCCAGTTGCGCGGCGAGGGCTATCAGCCCGGAGTGCTGTCGTCGTTCGAGGAGGCGGTCAAGCAGCTGACCGCGCTGGGTGCCGAGGTGAGCGAAGTCGATTGCCCGCACTTCGATTACGCCCTGGCGGCCTACTACCTGATCCTGCCGTCGGAGGTGTCGAGCAACCTGGCGCGCTTCGACGCGATGCGTTACGGACTGCGGGTCGGTGACGACGGCAACCACAGCGCCGAGGAAGTGATGGCGCTGACCCGGGCCGCCGGATTCGGTCCAGAAGTAAAGCGCCGCATCATGATTGGTGCCTATGCGCTCTCGGCGGGCTACTACGACGCCTACTACAACCAGGCGCAGAAAGTTCGCACCCTGATCGCCCGTGATCTCGACGACGCATACAAATCCGTCGACGTGCTGGTGTCGCCGGCCACCCCGACCACCGCGTTCCGGCTGGGGGAGAAGGTCGACGATCCGCTGGCCATGTACCTGTTCGACTTGTGCACGTTGCCGCTGAACCTGGCCGGGCACTGCGGAATGTCGGTGCCGTCCGGGCTCTCGCCGGACGACCGGTTGCCGGTGGGGCTGCAGATCATGGCGCCCGCGCTGGCCGACGATCGCCTTTATCGCGTCGGTGCCGCCTACGAAGCGGCGCGTGGACCGTTGCCGGCCGCGCCGACCGTCTAGCCGCACGCCGCCCCGATTTGCCCCGATGGCGGCCCAGACAGGCAAGATAAGAGGATGCGGATCGGAATTCTCACCGGGGGCGGTGACTGTCCGGGGCTCAACGCCGTCATCCGGGCGGTGGTACGCACCTGCGACGCCCGGTACGGCTCGTCGGTGGTCGGCTTCCAGGACGGGTGGCGCGGGCTGCTGGAGAACCGGCGCATCCAGCTGCAGAACGACGATCGCAATGACCGGCTGCTGGCCAAGGGTGGGACCGTGCTGGGCACCGCTCGCGTGCATCCCGACAAGTTGCGGGCCGGGCTGGACCAGATCAAGCAGACCCTGGACGACAACGGCATCGACGTGCTCATCCCGATCGGTGGCGAGGGTACGCTGACGGCCGCACACTGGCTGTCGGATGAGAACGTTCCGGTGGTCGGAGTGCCCAAGACGATCGACAACGACATCGACTGCACGGACGTGACTTTCGGTCACGACACCGCGCTGACCGTGGCCACCGACGCCATCGACCGTTTGCACAGCACCGCCGAGTCACACCAGCGGGTGATGCTGGTAGAGGTGATGGGCCGCCACGCCGGCTGGATCGCGCTGAACGCCGGGCTGGCGTCCGGGGCGCACATGACGCTGATTCCCGAGCAGCCCTTCGATATCGAGGATGTGTGCCGGCTCGTCAAACGCCGCTTCCAGCGCGGGGATTCGCACTTCATCTGCGTGGTGGCCGAAGGGGCCAAGCCGATCCCCGGCTCGATTCCGTTGCGGGAGGGCGGGATCGACGAATTCGGCCACGAGAAATTCACCGGCATCGCTCAGCAGTTGGGCATCGCCGTGGAGAAGCGAATCAACAAGGACGTGCGAGTGACCGTGCTGGGCCACGTCCAGCGGGGCGGCACCCCGACGGCGTATGACCGCGTGCTGGCCACCCGGTTCGGCGTCAACGCCGCCGACGCCGCGCACGCCGGCGAATACGGCCAGATGGTGTCGCTGCGCGGGCAGGACATCGGCCGTGTCTCGCTGGCCGACGCCACGCGCCACCTCAAACTGGTGCCCGACGCACGCCACGATGAGGCCGCCGCTTTCTTCGGCTGAGGACCCCGCGGCGGGCAAACGGCCGATGGCAGCAGCCTGACGAGCGTCTGAATTCGCCGGCTCAGCCGGCCAGCACTCACGCAGGGGCGGAATTTCCTGGTTTAACCACCAGCTCGAAACGGTTACACCAGCCGTTATGAGCAACCGCGAGGGGGTTCGCGGAGTCAATGCCTTATCTGCTGCTCCGGCATATCCGTCGGGCTCCGCCAAGCCCGCGTCTTCGGTGCCGAGCTGGCGAGCCAATGCCGACCCGACGGCGGCCACGGTGCCCGAGCCGCGCCTGCCCGCGAAACCGGCCAGGTCAAGCGGGCCCGCGACGCCCAACCGGCTGGCGCGGACACGGCGAGCCGCGGCCCCATATCGTCGTGAGCTGACACTGGGCGGGACCGCCCTCGACGGCCTGGACTTCGGGGACGCCTCGGGGCCGAGCAGGTTCAACTGGCGAGAGGTGATCCACCGGGTGACCGGAATCGACCTCGGCCCCGGCAAACACGCCGCATACGAGCGGGAGCTGCGCGAGCGCATCGGTGCGCCGATCGGCGGTGCGTTTCCGATCGCGGTGCTGAACTTCAAGGGCGGCGTCGGCAAGACCGCGGTGGTCGAGGCGCTCGGCTCGACGCTGGCCGAGGCGCGCGGCGACCGGGTCATCGCCGTCGACATCGACGCCGGCGATCTGGCGGAGCGCCACGGTCGCCGCAACCCGCTGGGCCTGGCCGACCTGCTCGCGCGCGATTCGGTGACCCAGTATGCGCAGGTGCGCGCGCATACCCACATGAACAGTTTCGGCCTCGAAGTGCTCGGGCTGCCCGACTACGGCCACACCGACTGGCGGCTGGAGCGCCAGGACATCTCCAAGGCATTTTCGATTCTGCGCAAGCATTATTCGGTGCTGCTGGTGGATTGCGTCAAGGCGATCAACTCCACCGTGATGGATGCGGTTCTGCCGGAGGCGCGCGCTCTCGTCGTGGTCTCCGGCACCTCGATCGACGCGGTGCGTAAGACCAGGACAACGCTGGAGTGGTTGTCCAACAACGGACATCGCCGCTTGCTGAAGTCGACGGTCCTCGCGATGAACTACACGGAGCCGGCCAAGCTGGACGGCGTGGTCACCAAGGAATTCGAGGCGCTGTCGGCCCGCGTCGCGGCCACGGTGATGTTGCCATTCGATCGGCACGTGCGCGAGGGCAAAGAGCTCGGGCTGGACCGGTTGAGCAAGCAAAGCCGGCGCGCCTACCTGGAGATGGCCGCCGCGCTGGGCGACATCGCCGCCGGCCGGCCGGTGGGGCGCCAGGAGGACGAAGCCGCGCAGCGGTCCTGGCGCTAACGCCGCTTGATCCCGAGCCCGGGCCGTTATGCCCGACCCTGCGGTTGGCTCGGCCACCATTAGGATCGTTGCCATGACTGTTACTTCCGGTGCGGCCGAGCTGCTGGATTACGACGACGTCATCGCGCGTTTCGATCCGGTGCTCGGGCTGGAAGTTCACGTCGAGCTGTCCACCGCGACCAAGATGTTCTGCGGCTGCTCCACCACATTCGGCGCCGAACCCAACACCCAGGTGTGCCCGGTGTGCCTGGGGCTGCCCGGTTCGCTGCCCGTGCTCAACCAGAAGGCGGTGGAGTCGGCGATCCGCATCGGACTGGCGCTGAATTGCGAGATCGTGCCGTGGTGCCGCTTCGCCCGGAAAAATTACTTCTATCCGGACATGCCGAAGAACTACCAGATCTCGCAGTACGACGAGCCGATCGCCATCAACGGCTACCTCGAGGCGCCGCTGGAAGACGGCACCACCTGGCGGGTCGAGATCGAACGTGCCCACATGGAAGAGGACACCGGCAAGCTCACCCACCTGGGCGGCGAGACGGGCCGCATCCATGGGGCCACGACGTCGCTGATCGACTACAACCGTGCCGGCGTGCCGCTGATCGAGATCGTCACCAAGCCCATCGAGGGAGCCGGGGCCCGGGCCCCGCAGATTGCCCGGGCTTACGTGACGGCATTGCGAGACTTGTTGCGCGCCTTGGAAGTATCCGATGTTCGGATGGATCAGGGCTCGATGCGGTGTGACTCCAACGTCTCGTTGAAGCCCACCGGTGCGACCCAGTTCGGCACCCGGACCGAGACCAAGAACGTCAACTCGCTGAAAAGCGTCGAGGTCGCGGTGCGGTACGAAATGCAGCGCCAGGCCGCCGTTTTGGTCTCCGGTGGCTCAATCATGCAGGAAACCAGGCACTTTCAGGAGGGTTCCGGCACCACCAGTGCGGGCCGCGCCAAAGAAACGGCGCAGGATTATCGCTATTTCCCCGAGCCCGACCTGGAACCCGTCGCGCCCAGCCGTGAGCTGGTCGAGCAATTGCGCGAGACCATCCCCGAGCTTCCCTGGTTGAGCCGCAAGCGGATTCAGGAAGAGTGGGGCGTTTCCGACGAGGTGATGCGCGATCTCGTCAACGCGGGCGCGGTCGAATTGGTCACCGCGACCATCCAGCACGGCGCGTCCAGCACCCAGGCGCGCTCCTGGTGGGGAAACTTCCTGGTGCAGAAGGCCAATGAGGCGAACATCGAATTGGACGAGCTGGCCATCACGCCCGCTCAGGTCGCCGCGGTGATCGCACTGGTCGACGAGGGCAAGTTGTCCAACAAGCTGGCCCGCCAGGTTGTCGAAGGTGTGCTGGCCGGAGAAGGCGAACCCGAGCAGGTGATGACCGCGCGTGGCCTGGCGCTGGTGCGCGACGACTCGGTCACCCAGGCCGCCGTCGACGAGGCCCTGGCCGCCAATCCCGACGTGGCGGAAAAGATCCGCGGCGGCAAGGTTCAAGCCGCCGGCGCGATCGTGGGCGCGGTCATGAAGGCCACCCGTGGTCAGGCGGACGCCGCCCGGGTGCGCGAGCTGGTGCTGGCCGCCTGCGGGCAGTCCTAGCCCGAATCAGCGGGCCCGGCGCGCCGCCTAGGCCTTGTCGTCGTTGTTGCGCGGGAAGCCGCCGCCCTGCGGGAACAGCGGGAACACCACGTCGTCCAGCTTTTCGGCATCGCCGGCGGTCTTGTTGATGGTGGCGCCCCAGACGTTTCCGTCCGGCGACATCCGCAGCGCCCACGCGTGGGCGTGCGTGTCCTTGCGGACAACGTCGGGCTCACCGGTGACCGCACCCGATTTCGGATCAAGCCGCACCGCCACCGTCATTTTGGTGTTGACCAGGTTGACCATCACGGTCCCGTCCATCGCCGCGCATCCGGCCACGCCCGGCTTGTCCGGCCACGTCCACACCGTGGAGACCTCCGAGGCTTTGGTGATGCGTTGCAACCGATCCGCGGTCGGAGTGCGGTCGGCGACGTACAGCGAGCCGTCCACTGGATCGACGCACAACCCGCCGCCCGAGCCGACGCCGGACAGTGCGGTGGTTGGTGGCGCCTGACCGACCGTGGTCGGCTGCTCGATACGCAGCACCTTGCCCGCCAACGACTTCGGATCGGCGGCCATGGCAGGGTTGCCCGCGTCGCCGGTCAGCACCAGCAGCGTGGTCGGGCTGGTGAACAGCAGCGCTCCGCTGTTCCCGTTGGCGCCCTTGGGAATCCCGGTCAGGATGTCCTTGGGGATATCGCCGTCGGCGATGCGGATGACCCGGTTATCCGTCGGGGTGCTGATGTAGGCGTACATCAAGCGGTCCTGGGAGTAGGTCGGCGACAGCACGATATCCATCAAGCCGCCATCCCCGGATCCGTCGACCGGGATGACCAGCTTCACCTTCGGCTCGGCGCTGACGGAGATCTCCTTGACCGCGCCGGTGGTGCGCTCGGCGACCAATGCGGTTTTGCTGTCGGGCCCCATGATCAGCCCGCTGGTGCTCTCCAGACAGCCCTGCATCACCCCGGGGGCCGGGCAGGCCTTGGGGAACGGCGTGGGCGGCAGCGGCGGTGGCGGGGGAGGCGTCGAACTCGGCTGCGGCTTGAGTTCGGGCGCGGTGGTGAACGGCGCGGAGGCGGCGTCGTTGAACCGCGCGCAGCCCGTCGCGACCAGCATGGCCGCGCACAGCGCAGCGAGCCCGCACCGAACCGGCCACCCCAAACGCATGATCGACAGGCTACGGATAGGGCGGGCACCGGCGCCACAGGCGTGCCCGCGAGGGCGCCGGGACGTCAATCGCATCGCCGGCGGCGAGGTCGGTTTTTCAGCGCGCGTTGACCATTTCGCAACCCCGCCGAGCCCATTTGGAGTCAATCTCGGCCTGTTTAATGGTCTAGCCGCCGATTGCACCGCGAAAGCGCCGCTCAAATCCCCAATTCGAGGCCTAAATGCCCTTACCCTGTCACCCGTGACCGGTCATTCGAATGACGCATCTTGGCAGCGGCCCGGCGAAGCTCCGGAGCAGGTAGCGGGACGCCCCGCCGCAGCGCGGTTGGTCGACCCCGAAGATGACCTGACCCCCGTCGGGTATCCGGGCGACTTCGGAACCACTTCCGTTATCCCCTACCAAGACCCGAATCACATCGCCAGCCCCGCCGGCCCGTCCTACAACGTCCTCGACCAGCAGGAGCCGCTGCCCTACGTGCAGCCCCAGCCGGCACCGCGTCACTTGGCGGCCGAACCCGCCGAGATCGATCCGAGCGAGGATTACGAACGGCAGCGCGCGATCGGCCGGCGCGGCACCCAGAATCTCGGTTTGCTGGTGCTGCGGGTCGGCCTCGGGGTGGTGCTCGGCGCGCACGGGCTGCAGAAGCTGTTCGGCTGGTGGGGCGGTCAGGGCCTGACCAGTTTCAAGAACTCACTGTCCGACGTCGGCTACCAGCATGCCGACATCCTGTCTTACGTCAGCGCCGGCGGCGAGATCGTTTCGGGCGTGCTGCTGGTCCTGGGGTTGTTCACCCCGATTGCCGCCGCAGGAGCGCTGGCGTTCCTGATCAACGGCATGCTGGCCACCGTGTCGGCGCAACCGCACACGTTCACGTTCTTCCTGCCGCAGGGCCACGAATACCAGATCACGCTGATCGTGATGGCCGTCGCGGTCGTGCTGAGCGGACCCGGCCGTTACGGCCTGGACGCCAACAGGGGATGGGCGCACCGGCCCTTCATCGGGTCTTTTGTGGCCCTGCTCGCCGGCATCGCCGCCGGTATCGCGGTGTGGGTGCTGCTCAACGGCGTCAACCCGATCGCCTGAACCGGCCGCCAGCGGTCACCGGTAGGGATTGGGCACCCGCCCCGCACTGGCCGCCGTCAGCAGCGGCAGTGTCGCGAAAGTGACCGCCGGCAAGCGCAGGTCCGCGCCGCTCTTGAGCTTCGCGCGTGCCCACGAACCGCGGTGGAAGCGCAGCCCGTCGATGTCGTCCCAGGCGACCGCTTGGCTGTTCACCAGGTTTCGCACCGTCACACCCCGGTTGTCGGCCACGGTGCGCAGCCGGATGATCAATGCGGACAACAGCACCGGGATCAGCAGCAGTGGGGTCGACAGCGGCCAGGCCAGCACCGGGATCAGCAGTCCGAGCGTCAGGAATCCCACGGCGAGGTGCGCCATCGGTGAGATCTTGATCACTACGGGCGCGGGTGTTGGGGCTGCAGAACCAGAGGCCACCCGAGCATCATTTCACCCCGGGTTGCGCCGATGACCGCGTGCCGCCGCGGGTGGCTATCCGCAAGGCCGTGATCGGTGCCCGCCGCACCGGATTTGACGGTTGAGCAGTGCGAAGGCTACCGTCGGGGGCTATGGAGACCACCGGAAAGCCCGGGCTGCTCGTAGTAATTAGCCGCGCGTTGGTGCGCGACTAGTTCCTTCAGTATGTGAAGCGATCCGGCACCAACGCGCAACCCTCGATCAGCGAGAGCTGACGGGGGTTTTTTCGTGCGTATCAACGAAACTTCCACAGCCAAATCACGACTAAGAGGACAATCACCAGAGTGAGCGCACCCACCAGGTCACAGACACCCAAGTCGCACAATGGCGACGACTGGGCGCCGGGCGCCGCGGAAGACGCCGCAAAAGTTCCGGCCAAGCAAACGAAACATGTTGCACCACAACAAGTTACCGGCGCTCAGTCGGTAATCCGGTCGTTGGAAGAACTCGACGTCGAGATCATCTTCGGGATCCCCGGCGGTGCCGTGCTGCCGGTCTACGACCCGCTGTTCGACTCGAAAAAGCTGCGGCACGTGCTGGTTCGGCACGAGCAGGGTGCCGGTCACGCGGCAAGTGGCTATGCGCACGCCACCGGCAAGGTCGGCGTCATGATGGCCACGTCGGGGCCCGGCGCCACCAATCTGGTGACCCCCCTGGCGGATGCGCAGATGGACTCGATCCCCGTCGTCGCGGTCACCGGGCAGGTCGGGCGGTCGCTGATCGGGACCGACGCCTTCCAAGAGGCCGACATCTCGGGTATCACCATGCCGATCACCAAGCACAACTTCCTGGTTCGCTCCGGTGATGAGATTCCGCGGGTGATGGCCGAGGCCTTCCACATCGCCGCTTCGGGGCGGCCGGGAGCGGTGCTCGTCGACATCCCGAAGGACGTGCTGCAGGGTCAGTGCACGTTCAGCTGGCCGCCGAAAATGGATCTGCCCGGTTACAAGCCGAACACCAAGCCGCACAGCCGGCAGATCCGTGAGGCCGCCAAGCTGGTCGCGCGGGCCCGCAAACCGGTGCTGTACGTCGGCGGCGGCGTCATCCGCGGCGAGGCGACCGAGCAACTGCGGGATTTGGCTGAGCTGACCGGGATTCCGGTGGTCACCACGCTGATGGCACGGGGTGCCTTCCCGGACAGCCACCGGCAGAACCTGGGCATGCCGGGCATGCACGGCACGGTGGCAGCGGTGGCGGCGCTGCAACGCAGCGATCTGCTGATCGCGCTGGGCACCCGCTTCGACGACCGGGTGACCGGAAAGCTCGATTCCTTCGCACCCGAGGCGAAGGTCATCCACGCCGACATCGACCCGGCCGAGATCGGCAAGAACCGAGTCGCCGACGTGCCGATCGTGGGCGACGTCAAGAACGTCATCACCGACCTCATCGCGATGCTGCGCCAGTACGAAACCCCGGGCAAGATCGACATGACCGCCTGGTGGGCATATCTGGACGAGGTGCAGTCGACCTATCCGCTGAGCTACGGCCCGCAGAGCGACGGCAGCCTGAGCCCGGAATACGTGATCGAGCAGCTCGGCAAGATCGCCGGGCCCGACGCGATCTACGTCGCCGGCGTGGGGCAGCACCAGATGTGGGCGGCCCAGTTCATCTCCTACGAGAAGCCGCGCACCTGGCTCAACTCCGGCGGGCTGGGCACCATGGGCTTCGCCATCCCAGCGGCCATGGGCGCCAAGGTCGCTCGCCCCGAGGCCGAGGTCTGGGCGATCGACGGTGATGGGTGCTTCCAGATGACCAATCAGGAGTTGGCCACCTGCGCGATCGAGCGCGTGCCGATCAAGGTGGCGCTGATCAACAACGGCAACCTGGGCATGGTGCGGCAGTGGCAGAGCCTGTTCTACGAGGAGCGCTACTCGCAGACCGACCTGGCCACGCACTCGCACCGCATCCCGGACTTTGTGAAGCTGGCCGAGGCCCTGGGTTGTGTCGGAATCCGTTGTGAGCGTGAGGAAGACGTCATCGACGCGATCAACCAGGCGCGCGCGATCAACGACCGCCCAGTGGTGATCGACTTCATCGTCGGCGCGGATGCACAGGTGTGGCCAATGGTGGCCGCCGGAACGAGCAACGACGAGATTCAGCACGCCCGCGGAATTCGGCCGCTGTTCGACGACGAAACCGAAGGGCACGCCTAGATGTACGCCGACGACGATGCAGTGGGGGCGCCCCCAGCCGCCGAGCGGCGAGGGGGACGTAGCGATGAGAAGGAGCGGCGCTAGATGTACGCCAAGACGCACACGCTTTCGGTGTTGGTCGAAGACAAGCCGGGTGTGCTCGCACGCGTCGCGGCACTGTTTTCGCGGCGTGGATTCAACATCGAGTCGCTGGCTGTGGGTGCCACCGAGCAGAAGGACATGTCGCGGATGACCATCGTGGTTTCCGCCGAGGAGACTCCGCTCGAGCAGGTCACCAAGCAGCTCAACAAGCTGATCAATGTCATCAAAATTGTCGAGCAGGACGAGGACAACTCGGTGGCTCGCGAGCTGGCGCTGATCAAGGTGCGGGCCGATCCCGGTACCCGCAGCCAGGTAATCGAAGCGGCAAACCTGTTCCGCGCCAAGGTAGTCGACGTATCGCTGGATTCGCTGACCGTCGAGGCGACCGGTACCCGCGGCAAGCTCGAAGCGCTGCTGCGAGTGCTGGAACCGTTCGGTATCCGCGAGATCGTTCAATCGGGAGTGGTGTCGCTATCCCGTGGGCCGCGTGGAATCGGCACCGCCAAATAAGCGATACACATTCCAAAAGTCCAATAAGAAAGAGAGATTCACCGTGCCATTAGAGATGTTCTACGACGACGACGCTGACCTGTCGATTATCCAGGGTCGCAAGGTCGGCGTGATCGGATACGGCAGCCAGGGGCATGCGCACTCGCTGAGCCTGCGCGACTCCGGTGTGCAGGTGCGCGTCGGACTCAAGGAGGGTTCGAAGTCGCGGGCCAAGGTCTCCGAGCAGGGTCTGGAAGTAGACACTCCCGCCGAGGTCGCCAAGTGGGCCGACGTCATCATGCTGCTGGCACCCGACACCGCCCAGGCCGACATCTTCAAGAACGACATCGAGCCCAACCTGAACGACGGCGACGCACTGTTCTTCGGTCACGGTCTCAACATCCACTTCGATCTGATCAAGCCGCCCGGCAACGTCACGATCGCGATGGTCGCCCCGAAGGGGCCCGGGCACCTGGTGCGCCGGCAGTTCGTCGACGGCAAGGGCGTGCCGTGTCTGATCGCCGTCGACCAGGACCCGACCGGCGAGGGCGAGGCGCTGGCGCTGTCCTACGCCAAGGCCATCGGCGGCACCCGGGCCGGCGTCATCAAGACCACGTTCAAGGACGAGACCGAGACCGACCTGTTCGGTGAGCAGGCCGTGTTATGCGGTGGCACAGAGGAATTGGTGAAGACCGGTTTCGACGTGATGGTCGAGGCGGGCTACCCGCCGGAGATGGCGTACTTCGAGGTGCTGCACGAGCTGAAGCTGATCGTCGACCTGATGTATGAGGGCGGCATCGCCCGGATGAACTACTCGGTGTCCGACACCGCGGAGTTCGGTGGCTACCTGTCGGGCCCGCGGGTCATCGACGCCGGCACCAAGGAGCGGATGCGAGAGATCCTGCGCGACATCCAGAATGGCGACTTCACCAAGAAGCTGGTCGCCAATGTCGAGGGCGGCAACCAGCAACTCGAGCAGCTGCGCAAGGAGAACGCCGAGCACCCCATCGAGGTCGTCGGCAAGCGCCTGCGCGACTTGATGAGCTGGGTCGACCGCCCGATCACCGAAACCGCGTAGTTCTTTCGCTCCGAACGCCCGCCTGGCCGGGCGCGCGGCCTCCCGCGCCCGCCTGGCCGGGCATCGGGCCTACTTCGTCAGTCGATCCGCCACCGACACCACCCGGCGGGCCAGGTGGTCCAACGCGTTGCCGGTGACGTCGCCGATGTCCTCGATGTTGTCGTGCGTGGTGACCAGGCTGGCCCCGTAGGGGTTGCCGTCGACGAACTTGCACGGATCGGTGTAGCCCGGCGGCACCAGGATCCCGCCGAAGTGCATCAGCGTGAGGTACAGCGCGACGAGCGTGGTCTCCTGACCGCCGTGCACGGTGTTCGAGGATGTGAAGCCCGCGTACACCTTGTCGGCCAGCTTGCCGTCGGCCCACAGCCCGCCGAGCGAGTCCAGGAAGTTCCGCAGCTGCGACGCCGGTGAACCGAACCGGGTGGGCGAGCCGAAGATCACGGCGTCGGCCCACACGATGTCGTCGCCGGTGGCCGCGGGCAGCTCCTTGGTGGCGTCGTAGTTCGCCGTCCAGGCGGGGTTCTGCGCGAAGGATTCCGGATCGCGCGTCTCGGCGACGGGACGCACCCGGACCTCGGCGCCGGCGGCCCGCCCCGCCGCGGCGACACGGTTGGCCATCGTGGTGCCGTGGCCGGTGGCCGAGTAGTAGATGATCGCGAGTTTGGTCACGCGATCAGCGTAGGCCCGGCAGCGGCCCCAAAAAGGGCATCTCGGCGATGCCGAACTCGCGGCGCAGCAGGCTACGCGCGGCGAAGTAACCGGCCATGCCGTGCACGCCGCCGCCCGGCGGGGTGGCCGCCGAACACAGGTACGCCTTGGGAATCGGTGTGCGCCAAGGGTCTAACCGCGGGGTGGGGCCGACGATCGCGCGCCATGCCGAATTTGCGCCCATCCCGATGTCGCCGCCGACGTAGTTGGCGTTGTGGTCGCTCAGCTGGGCGGCGGGTATCGCGCGGGCGGCGACCACGACGTCGCGAAAGCCGGGGGCGAACCGCTCGATGGTCGCGGTGACGGCCTCGGTCGCATCGAGGGTCGAACCCGACGGGACGTGTGCATACGTCCAGAACGGGCGGCGACCCTGGTGGTCGATGCGGCCGGGATCGGCGATGTGCGGTGCGGCGGCCAGCACCATCGGCCACTGCGCGTGCCGGCCGGCCGCGATCTCCTTTTCGGCCAGCGCCATCTGCTCCCGGCTGCCGCCGAGATGCAGGGTAGGAGCCTGGTTCAGCCGCGGATCCGACCACGGGATCTCGTCGCCGAGCACGAAGTCGACCTTGGCGACCCCGGGCCCATAACGGTAGCGGCGCAATGCTTTTGCGTAGCGTTCCGGTAGCGCTGCACCGTATATCCGCAGCAGCGCGGTCGGTGCCGTATCGAACACGACGACCGAGGCCGGCGGCCCAGGCGGGGAAGTGATTTCGACGCCGGTGGTCACCTCGCCGCCGTGGGCGCGCAGGTCGGCGAGCAGCGCGTCGGTGATCGCCTGGCTGCCGCCCACCGGGATCGGCCAGCCGACCGCATGGCCGAGCGTCGCCAGCATCATCCCGGCCCCGGCCGCCGTCAAGGACGGCATCCGCGAAAGCACATGAGCGGCAACGCCGGTGAACAATGCGCGGCCGTCGTCACCGCCCAACGAGCCCCACGCCGGCGTGCCCTGAGTCAGCATCCGCAGCCCCAGGCGCAGCGCAGCGGGCAACGACGGGGGCGCCGAACGTTTGTCGCCGAGCAGCAGTGCCACGACGTCTTGCCAGTCGGTCACCAGCGGGCCCAGTAGCCGCCGCCAGGACGCACCGTCGGACAACTCGGCACAGGTGCGCTCAAGGTCGCGGTAGGCGATCGCCGCGGGCCGGCCCGGTAGTGGGTTGCCGTAGGCGATGTCGCAGACCTCCAGCTGCACGCCGCGCGCGGGCAGGTCGAACTCCGCGAAGAAGGGCGACGCCAGCGCCAGCGGATGCACCGCCGAGCAGATGTCGTGTTCGACTCCGGGAAATTCTGGGTCGGCCAGGGTGCGGGCACCGCCGCCCAAAGTGGGCTGCGCCTCGACGACCTGCACTTTGAGTCCGGCGCGGGCGCAGATCACGGCCGCCGAAAGCCCGTTGGGTCCGCTGCCGACGACGATGACGTCCATCGGACAATTACAGCCCAGACGCCGGCCTATAACCTGATCGGGTGAACTTGCCTGTTGTGTTAATCGCCGACAAACTCGCTCAATCAACTGTCGCCGCCCTGGGCGACCAGGTCGAGGTGCGCTGGGTAGACGGTCCGGATCGGGAGAAGCTGCTGGCAGCGGTGCCCGAGGCCGACGCGCTGCTGGTGCGTTCCGCGACCACCGTCGACGCCGATGTACTCGCGGCCGCCCCCAAACTCAAGATCGTCGCCCGCGCCGGGGTGGGTCTGGACAACGTCGACGTCGACGCGGCCACCGCGCGCGGCGTCCTGGTGGTCAACGCCCCGACGTCGAACATCCACAGCGCCGCCGAGCATGCGCTGGCGCTGTTGCTGTCGGCGGCCCGGCAGATCCCGGCGGCCGACGCGTCGCTGCGCGAACACGCCTGGAAGCGGTCGTCCTTCAACGGCACCGAGATTTTCGGCAAGACCGTCGGAGTGGTGGGGCTGGGGCGGATCGGCCAGCTGGTGGCCCAGCGGATCGCCGCGTTCGGCACCCACATCGTGGCCTACGACCCGTACGTCTCGCCGGCCCGTGCGGCGCAGCTCGGCATCGAATTGCTTTCCCTCGATGACCTGTTGGCCCGTGCCGACTTCATCTCGGTGCACCTGCCCAAGACCGCCGAGACGGCGGGTCTGATCGACAAGGAGGCGCTGGCCAAGACCAAGCCCGGCGTCATCATCGTCAATGCCGCGCGCGGCGGCCTGGTGGACGAGGCCGCGCTGGCCGAGGCGATCACCAGCGGACATGTGCGTGCGGCCGGGCTCGACGTGTACTCCAAGGAGCCGTGCACCGACAGCCCGCTGTTCGAGCTGCCGCAGGTGGTGGTGACGCCGCACCTGGGCGCGTCCACCACCGAGGCGCAGGACCGGGCCGGCACGGATGTCGCCGAAAGCGTGCGGCTGGCGCTGGCGGGGGAGTTCGTGCCCGACGCGGTCAACGTCGGCGGCGGCGTGGTCAACGAGGAGGTGGCGCCCTGGCTGGACCTGGCGCGCAAGCTCGGGGTGCTGGCCGCCGCGCTGGCCGATGGCCTGCCGGCGTCGCTGTCGGTTCAGGTCCGCGGCGAGCTGGCGGCCGAAGACGTTGAGGTGCTGAAGCTTTCGGTCCTGCGCGGTCTGTTCTCGGCGATCATCGAGGACCCGGTCACGTTCGTCAACGCGCCGGCGTTGGCTGCCGAGCGCGGCGTGACCGCCGAAATCAGCACGGCCACCGAGAGTCCCAACCATCGCAGCGTGCTGGACGTGCGCGCCGTCGCCCACGACGGCTCGAGCGTCAACGTCGCCGGCACGCTGTCGGGTCCGCAGTTGGTCGAGAAGGTCGTTCAGATCAACGGCCGCAACTTCGACCTGCGCGCTCAGGGCAAGAACCTGGTGATCAACTACATCGATCAGCCCGGAGCGCTGGGCAAGATAGGTACCCTGCTGGGTGCGGCCGGGGTGAACATCCAAGCCGCCCAGCTCTCCGAGGACGCCGAGGGTCCGAGCGCGACGATCCTGCTGCGGCTCGACCAGGACGTGCCCGCCGACGTGCGCTCGGCGATCTCGCAGGCGGTCGGCGCCAACAAGCTGGAAGTGGTTGATCTGTCGTGAAATTGGCGATCATCGGCGGCGACGGGATCGGGCCGGAGGTAGTCGCCGAGGCGGTCAAGATCCTTGATGCGGTCTATCCGGGCGTCCAGAAGACCGAATACGACCTGGGCGCACGGCGTTTCCACGCCACCGGCGAACTGCTGCCGGAATCGGCGCTCGCCGAGCTGCGCCAGCACGACGCGATCCTGCTCGGGGCGATCGGTGACCCGTCGGTGCCCAGCGGCGTGCTGGAGCGAGGGTTGTTGTTGCGCTTGCGCTTTGAGCTAGACCATCACGTCAACTTGCGTCCGGCCCGGCTTTACAAAGGCGTGAGTGGCCCGCTCGCGGGAAACCCCGACATCGATTTCGTCGTGGTGCGCGAGGGGACCGAGGGTCCCTACACCGGCAACGGTGGCGCGATCCGGGCCGGAACCGTCCACGAGGTGGCCACCGAGGTCAGCGTCAACACCGCGTTCGGGGTGCGTCGCGTCGTGGCCGATGCGTTCGAGCGCGCCCGGCAGCGCCGCAAGCATCTGACGTTGGTGCACAAGAACAATGTGCTGACCTTCGCCGGGAAACTGTGGTCGCGCGTCTTCGCCGAGGTCGGTGCGGACTATCCCGACGTCGAGGTGGCCTATCAACACGTCGATGCCGCCACCATCTTCCTGGTCACCGACCCCGGACGCTTCGACGTGATCGTCACCGACAACCTGTTCGGTGACATCATCACCGATCTGGCCGCCGCGGTGACGGGCGGAATTGGCTTGGCCGCCAGTGGAAATATCGATGCCACCCGGACCAACCCGTCGATGTTCGAACCGGTGCACGGCAGCGCGCCCGACATCGCCGGCAAGGGTATCGCCGATCCGACCGCCGCCATCGTGTCGGTCGGATTGCTGCTTGCCCACCTTGGTGAGGCCGAAGCCGCTAGTCGGGTGGACCGAGCGGTCGAGACGTATCTGGCATCTCGGGGGGACGAACGGCGCTCCACCGCCGAAG
The DNA here is from genome assembly GCF_036409155.1 of Mycobacterium sp. 050128. Classification (NCBI taxonomy): domain Bacteria; kingdom Bacillati; phylum Actinomycetota; class Actinomycetes; order Mycobacteriales; family Mycobacteriaceae; genus Mycobacterium; species Mycobacterium sp. 050128. The sequence goes on from NZ_JAZGLW010000005.1 coordinate 218,485, forward strand.
TCGGCGAGCGGATCGCAGCCGCGCTGTAGCTGCTGCCCTGGATTCCAGGCCCGGCGGCAACAGCTTGGCCGGCACCAACGGTATTGCCGCCAAAGGAAACAACCCGCACAATGCCCAGGCGGTTGGATATTTGGCCGCCTCGATCAGCACACCGAACAGCGGGGCGCCCGCGGCCGCGATCAGGCGCTGGGTGGTGTTCTGGATTCCCAGCGCCCGTCCGCTCCAGAAGGGCCCGGCGAATTCGGTGATCGCCGTTGCCTCCAATCCGTTGTCGAGCACCGCGATCACCGAGACGACGATCATCACCGGCACTTCGAAACCCCAGTCGCCGTCGTCGGCGAGCGTGAGCAGCAACAAGCTCAACGTCGCGGCGACGGCGATGATGCGCACCGGGCGCATCCTGGAGCCCACCCGGTCCGACCACCGGCCGACCGCGACGCGGCCCAGCGCCCCAAGGACCTGCGAGAGGGTAATCACACCGCCGGCTTCGGCGACGGTCCAGCCATGGTGCCTCATCAACCACACCAGCATGAACGTCACGGTCACGGTCTGCGGCATCATCAGCAGGCCGGCCACCGCGTGGATTCGCCACAGCGTCAGTGACTCCCGGTACGGGCTGGCCAATTCTTGCGGGGTAGCGACTTTGCGGTGTTTGCGCGGCGGGTCGACGATCCCGATCGCGCTGGTTACGGCGGCTGCCGAGCAGGCGATCGCCGGAAACATCAGCCCGCCCTGCAGGCCGTGTTGGGCTAGCTCGGGCATCACCAGTGCGCCCGCGGCAATACCCAATGGCGCGGCGGTCTGGCGGATGCCCATCGCCAGGCCGCGCTGGTGCGCCGGGAACCACGCCGACACCAGCCGGCCCCCGGCGGCGTTACAACTGGCTGCCGCCATGCCGCCCAGAAACAGGTAGGCGCCGACCACGACGAGCGCGTGGGCCGACGCGGCGGCATAAGCCGCTGCCGCGGTGAGCGCCGAGCCCAACGTCAGCACCACCCGCTCGCCGACGCGGTCGAGCACATAGCCCCACCCGATCAACGTCGTGACCATGCCCCAGCTGGGCATCGATGACAACAGACTGGCCTGGGTCAGCGGAATTCCGCGGTCGGCCTCGAGTTCGGGGATCAAGAACGCAACGCCGTTGACGAACAGGAACGAACTCGCCGTTGCCCACAGCGCGATGATGAGGATTCGCCAGCGTTTGACGTCGCTGCGTTGGCCCGTGACTTCCGGGTCCGTGGGCATTCCTCATCGTGGCATATGCATCGTCACGCCCGGCTTCGCCGCGCTCGCGACCGTCACTGGGCACTATGGTGACGGCCCGTCACGCCCGGCTTCGCCGCGCTCGCGACCGTCACTAGGCACTATGGTGACGGCCCGCAGCGCCCGGCTTCGCCGCGCTCGCGACCGTCACTGGGCACTATGGTGACGGCCCGCAGCGCCCGGCTTCGCCGCGCTCGCGACCGTCACTAGGCTTTGGTGAATGCGCCTAGGTCGAATCGCCAGTCCGGATGGTGTCTCCTTCGTCAGCATCGAGGGTCCGCTGGAGGATCCCAGCGCGATGACTGCCCGTGAGATCGCCGAGCACCCGTTCGGCACCCCGACGTTCACCGGCCGCTCATGGCCGGTCGCCGACGTCCGGCTGCTGGCACCGATGCTGGCCGGCAAGGTGGTGTGCGTCGGCAAGAACTACACCGACCACATCGCCGAAATGGCAAGCTTCGCAACGGGCCCGGCCGCGGCCGATCCGATCATCTTCCTCAAGCCCAACACCTCCATCATCGGACCGAACGTGCCGATTCGCTTGCCCGCCAACGCATCACCCGTGCACTTCGAAGGGGAGCTGGCTGTGGTCATCGGCCGGCCGTGCAAGGACGTGCCCGCCGCCCAGGCCGCCGACAACATCTTGGGCTACACAATCGCCAATGACGTGTCGGCGCGCGATCAGCAGCAGGCCGACGGTCAGTGGACTCGCGCCAAGGGTCACGACACCTTCTGCCCGGTGGGTCCCTGGGTCGTCACCGATGTCGACCCGGCCGACCTCGCGTTGCGCACCGAGGTCAACGGCCAAGTCAAGCAGGACAGTCGCACCTCGCTGATGATTCACGACGTCGGCGCCATCGTGGAATGGATCTCTGCGGTGATGACCCTGCTGCCCGGTGACCTCATCCTCACCGGGACGCCGGCCGGCGTCGGCCCCATCGACGACGGCGACACCGTGGCCGTTTCCATCGAGGGCATCGGCACCTTGTCCAATCCCGTGGTCCGCAAAGGAAAGTCGTGACCGCGCCGGGGACTGTCCGGGTTCGCTTCTGCCCGTCGCCCACCGGCATCCCGCACGTCGGGATGGTCCGCACCGCGTTGTTCAACTGGGCCTACGCCCGGCACACCGGCGGCACCTTCGTCTTTCGCATCGAGGACACCGACGCCGAGCGCGACAGCGAGGAAAGCTATCTGGCGCTGCTCGACGCGTTGCGTTGGCTCGGGCTGGATTGGGACGAGGGGCCCGAGGTCGGTGGACCCCACGCCCCGTACCGGCAGTCGCAGCGCAGTGACATCTACCGCGAGGTGGTGGACAAGCTGCTCGCCGCGGGTGAGGCCTACCATGCGTTTTCGACGCCCGAGGAGGTCGAAGCCAGACATGTCGCCGCCGGTCGCAATCCCAAACTGGGCTACGACAACTACGACCGCGAGCTGACCGCGGAGCAGCGCGCGGCGTATCTGGCCGAGGGCCGTAAGCCGGTGGTGCGGCTGCGCATGCCCGACAAAGACCTCGCGTGGGATGACCTGGTGCGCGGGCCCACCACCTTCGCGGCGGGCTCGGTGCCCGATTTCGCACTGACCCGCGCCAGCGGAGATCCCTTATATACCTTGGTCAACCCGTGCGACGACGCGCTGATGAAGATCACCCATGTGCTGCGCGGCGAGGACCTGCTGCCGTCGACGCCGCGTCAGCTGGCGTTGCACCAGGCGTTGATCCGGATCGGGGTTGCCGAACGCGTCCCGGAATTCGCGCACCTGCCAACGGTATTGGGGGAGGGCACGAAAAAGCTGTCCAAGCGTGACCCGCAGTCCAATCTCTTCGCCCACCGCGACCGCGGCTTCATCCCCGAGGGACTGCTGAATTACCTTGCGCTGCTGGGCTGGGCGATCGCCGACGATCACGACCTGTTCAGCCTCGACGAAATGGTGGCCGCGTTCGACGTCGTCGACGTCAACTCCAACCCGGCCCGCTTCGATCAGAAGAAGGCCGACGCGCTCAACGCCGAACATATCCGGATGCTCGACGTGGCCGACTTCACCGGCAGGCTGCGTGACTACTTCGCCGTGCACGGTCACCGCCTGGGGCTCGACGAGGCGGAATTCGCCTTCGCGGCCGAGCTGGTGCAAACCCGCATCGTGGTGCTCGGCGACGCGTGGGACTTGCTGAAGTTTCTCAACGACGACGAATACGCGATCGACCCCAAGGCCGCCGCCAAGGAGCTGGGTCCGGATGCGGGCGCGGTGCTGGACGCCGCGCTGACGGCGCTGCAGGGAGTGACGGACTGGACCGTGGCCGCGATCGAGGAGGCGCTCAAGACCGCGCTGATCGACGGGCTGGCGCTCAAACCGCGCAAGGCGTTCGGCCCGATCCGGGTCGCCGCGACCGGGACGACGATCAGCCCGCCGCTGTTCGAGTCGCTGCAGCTGCTCGGTCGTGACCGGAGCCTGGGGCGGCTGGGGGCGGCGCGGCAAGAGGCGGTCTAAATCTTTGGTAGTCTGCACTGCGGTTTGCAAAGGCCGACAACGGCTGGCGGCGGCGGACTCCCAGGCTGGTGACAGCCGTTGAAGAAGTACGGGAAACCGCTCTGAACAGCGGTTTTAGGCAGCCAATGGGGTATGGTGTAATTGGCAACACAGCTGATTCTGGTTCAGCCATTCTAGGTTCGAGTCCTGGTACCCCAGCGAAATCCGTCGGGCTGTAAGCAGATGCCGAGTGATTAGGTGGCCCCCGTCGGGTGAGCTATGCTGGCAGCTCGGATCGGTTCTGGCCCCGTCGTCTAGCGGCCTAGGACGCCGCCCTCTCACGGCGGTAGCGTGGGTTCGAATCCCATCGGGGCTACATATTTACTGGCCGGTCCCCAGCGCGGCCGGTGCGGTGGAACCACCCACCGGCATCGGCGGCAATCCCAGTTTGCGGTGATCCCACGAGCGCGCGCGCCGCGCGACGATGCGCACGCAGACGCGCTTGTTCATCATCTGCTCGACGAACGGCTTCATCTCGTCGGTGTAGGGGCCGGTGTAGCGCTCCCACACGCTGACGCCGACCCGGTGCGCGACGTCCGGATCGTCGACGATCTCCGCCACGCCTTCGAAGGACACCCCGCGCAGCGTGTCGTAGGTGTCGCCGTCCTCGATCAAAAACGTCACCCGCGGGTCCCGCGTCAGGTTGACCGCCTTCTGCGACTTGGCCTTGGTCTCGATCCAGATCTCGCCGTCGACGACGGCGTACCACATGGCGGTCAGGTGCGGCTGGCCGTCGCGTCCGATGGTGGCCATCGTTCCGGTGCGGCTCTTGACGACGAAGTCAGCGATCTCGTCCTCCGACATGACGATGCTCGCGCGCTGATTGGTTCCCATCGCGTCAGTGTTGCAGGTCGGATTTCGATCTGCACCGGCGCCTTACAGACGGCGAGCGATGGCGTCGGCGGCCGAGAGAAGGTCGGCGGCCCAGCGCGCCCCTGGGCGCCGGCCGATGCGGTCGATGGGCCCCGACACCGAGATGGCGGCGACGACCACGCCGCGACCGTCGCGCACCGGCGCCGAGACGCTCGCGACTCCCGGCTCGCGCTCCGCAACGCTTTGCGCCCAACCGCGCCGGCGTACTTCCGCCAGCGTCCGGTCGGTGAACTTCGCCGCCGGCAGCACCGCTTGTTGAGTGGCGACATCGCTGTGTGCCAGCAAGACTTTGGCCCCCGAGCCCGCCGTCATCGGCAGCCGCGCGCCGACCGGAACCGTATCGCGAAGGCCCGCAGACGGTTCCAGGGCGGCCACACAAACCCGCGACGTGCCCTCGCGTCGGTACAGCTGCACGCTTTCGCCGGTGGTCTCGCGCAATTGGGCCAGTACCGCGGCACCGGCCGCCAGCAACGGGTCGTTGACGTGCGCGGCGAGTTCGCTCAGCGCGGGACCCAGCTGCCAGCGCCCTTCGTCGTCACGCGCCAGCAGGCGATGTACCTCCAGCGCGGCGGCCAGCCGGTAGGTGGTGGCCCGCGGAAATCCGGTTCGCTCGCACAGTTCGGCTAACCCGCAGGGAGATTCCGCGACCGTTTGCAGCACATCCACGGCTTTATCCAGAACGCCGATACCGCTATGCTGTCTCATAAAGAGATACTAGCGTCTCGCATTATGAGAGCACAGCCCAAGTTGACGGCGAGCCGCGAATGAGGCGAATAGAGGCGAATTTCACAATGGGAACCACCGCACCCGGCGGTAAGCCGCGCACCCTGGCCGAAAAGGTTTGGGACGACCACGTTGTGGTATCCGGCTCGACGGGCTCGACAGGTGAGGGGGCCGGCGCACCCGACTTGATTTACATCGACCTGCATTTGGTGCACGAGGTCACCAGCCCGCAGGCGTTTGACGGCCTGCGTCTGGCCGGCCGCCCAGTGCATCGGCCAGATCTGACGCTGGCCACCGAGGACCACAACGTGCCGACCGTCGACATCGACAAGCCGATCGCCGACCCGGTATCGCGCACTCAGGTCGAGACATTGCGGCGCAACTGCGCCGAATTCGGTGTGCGGTTGCATCCGATGGGCGACATCGACCAGGGCATCGTGCATGTCGTCGGACCCCAATTGGGGCTGACCCAACCGGGAATGACGATTGTCTGTGGGGACAGTCACACGTCCACCCATGGAGCATTTGGCGCGTTGGCGATGGGCATCGGCACCTCGGAGGTCGAGCATGTGCTGGCCACCCAGACATTGCCGTTGCGCCCCTTCAAAACAATGGCGGTCAACGTCGACGGTGAATTACAGCCCGGTGTTACGGCCAAGGACATCATCCTCGCGCTGATCGCCAAGATCGGCACCGGCGGTGGGCAAGGCCATGTCATCGAATACCGGGGCAGCGCGATCGAATCGCTGTCCATGGAAGGCCGGATGACGGTCTGCAACATGAGTATCGAAGCCGGAGCGCGGGCCGGAATGGTGGCACCGGACGAGACCACCTACGAATTCCTGCGGGGGCGCCCGCACGCGCCGACCGGTGCGCAGTGGGACGCCGCGCTGCACTATTGGCGACAGCTTCGCACGGACGACGGTGCCGTCTTCGACACCGAGGTCTATCTGGACGCGGAGTCGTTGACCCCGTTCGTCACCTGGGGCACCAATCCGGGCCAGGGCGTGCCGTTGAGTGCGGCGGTGCCGGACCCCGAATTGATGACCAACGACGACGAGCGGCAGGCCGCCGAGAAAGCGTTGGCGTATATGGACCTTCGGCCGGGCATGCCGATGCGCGAGATCGCCGTCGATGCGGTGTTCGTCGGGTCCTGTACCAACGGTCGTATCGAAGATCTGCGGGTGGTGGCCGACGTGCTGCGCGGTCGCACGGTGGCCCAGGGCGTGCGAATGCTGGTGGTGCCGGGCTCGATGCGGGTGCGCGCGCAAGCCGAAGCCGAAGGCCTCGGTGAGGTATTCACCGCCGCCGGCGCGGAATGGCGGCAGGCCGGCTGTTCGATGTGCCTGGGCATGAACCCCGATCAGCTTGCGCCCGGCGAGCGTTGCGCCGCGACGTCCAACCGCAACTTCGAAGGGCGGCAGGGCAAAGGCGGCCGTACGCATTTGGTATCGCCGGCCGTCGCGGCGGCAACCGCGGTCCGCGGCACATTGTCTACCCCGGCCGACTTGAACTGAAAACGAAATCGAGGACGAAGATGGAAGCCTTTCACACCCACACCGGGATTGGCGTGCCGCTGCGGCGCTCCAATGTCGACACCGACCAGATCATTCCCGCGGTCTATTTGAAGCGCGTCACCCGAACCGGTTTCGACGACGGCTTGTTCGCGACGTGGCGCTCGGATCCGTCATTCGTGCTCAACCTCAGTCCATTTGACCGAGGTTCGGTCTTGGTTGCCGGACCCGACTTCGGGACCGGATCATCGCGCGAGCACGCGGTGTGGGCGTTGATGGACTACGGGTTCCGGGTAGTCATCTCATCTCGATTCGGTGACATTTTTCGGGGCAACGCGGGCAAGGCGGGGCTGCTGGCGGCCGAAGTCAGCCAAGACGGTGTCGAACTGCTTTGGAAGCTGATCGAGCAGAGTCCAGGACTGGAAATCACTGCCAATCTTCAAGATCGAAATATCACCGCGGGAACGACGGTGTTGCCGTTCAAGATTGACGACCACACCGCGTGGCGACTGCTCGAAGGACTCGACGATATAGGCCTTACGCTGCAGAAACTCGACCAGATCGAATCTTTTGAATCGGCCCGTCCGGACTGGAAACCGCGCACGCTACCCGCCCCGTGAACGGTTGATCGGGGTGTGAATTCACCCCGATCGCCTTAGGAAGCAAGGCTTATTATTCGCCTGCGTCACCGACCAAGGGCGGCAAGCAGATTCCGGAATTTCCTGTCGTATAGCCGTGAAATTGCGCGTGGCGCTTGGCAATTTGCTGGGTGAGGGTTTACCGTGTTCGCTAGTCGGTTCCCAAAATGGGACCACTGGCTTCGGAGGGTTTTGGATGAACAAAGCAGAGCTCATAGATGTGCTCACACAGAAATTGGGCTCGGACCGTCGGCAGGCGACCGCCGCCGTCGAGAATGTTGTCGACACCATTGTGCGTGCGGTGCACAAGGGCGACAGCGTGACCATCACCGGGTTCGGTGTGTTCGAACAACGGCGCCGCGCAGCGCGTGTCGCCCGCAACCCGCGTACCGGTGAGACGGTGAAGGTAAAGCCGACGTCCGTCCCCGCGTTCCGCCCGGGTGCTCAATTCAAAGCGGTTGTTGCTGGCGCACAGCGCCTCCCGTCGGAAGGACCGGCCGTGAAACGTGGTGTTGTCGCAGGAGCAGCCAAGAAGGTTGCCAAGAAGGCTCCCGCCAAGAAGGCTGCGGTGAAGAAGGCCGCGACCAAGGCTCCCGCCAAGAAGGCCGCTACCAAGGCGCCGGCTAAGAAGGCCGTGACCAAGGCTCCGGTCAAGAAGGCCGCTACCAAGGCCCCGGTCAAGAAGGCCGCGACCAAGGCTCCGGTCAAGAAGGCCGCGACCAAGGCTCCGGTGCGCAAGGCCGCAACCAAGGCCCCGGCCAAGAAGGTCGCGAAGAAGGCTCCGGCCAAGAAGGCCGCCGCCAAGCGCGGTCGCAAGTAAGTCAACCGAGTTCAAACGCGAATACCCTTCGGGGCGGCATTGCTGCCCCCGAAGGGTATTTCGTGTGTCAGGCCCGAACGTTGGCGGCCAGCGCGCCGCCGATGTGGTCGGCCGCCACCAGACGGCCGTTGGACAGCGACAGCACCCAGGTGCTGCCTTTGTGATTGCGTGACTTGTCCGGATCCACTCCGTCGCGTTCGCACCACCACGTGATCAGGTCCGGAATTACCTTGCCCTGCGTACAGATCACCGGTGTGCCCTCGTGTTCGGCGATGCGCAGCATCCGGTGCCGGCCCCGTTTGGGACTCTTGGCGTAAGCCTCTTCGGTGAGCGTGGACTCGCTCTCGATGCTCACACCCAGTTCCTCGGCGAGTGGTTCAACCGTCTGGTGGCAGCGCACCCGATCGGCGGCATACACGTCGGTGGCGCCGAACGCCATCAGCTGGGCGACCAACGCCTCGGCTTGCGCACGTCCTCTTTTGTCCAACGGTCGCTCGGTGTCGTCTCCGGAAAAGCGTGACTTCCGGCCTGCGGTGCCGTGCCGCACCACCAACAGGGTACGTGTGTCTGCAGGTTGTTTTGTAAAGCGCCGCAACACGTTTCGGTCCTGGGCGTAGTCGAGCTTCTTCATCGCGGCGTCGACGGGCAACCAGATCAATTCGTCGACCTCTTTGCCCGGTACGAATTTGCCACCAGTGCTGCGCGCCGCCCAGTAGTACACCTTTTTGACACCCGCGTCGATCGGATAGCTCACCTTGGCCAGCCGCCGGCCCAGGACGGCGTGGTGCCCGGTCTCCTCCAGTACTTCGCGTACCGCGGCCACGGGTGCCGTTTCGCCGGGGTCCACTTTGCCCTTGGGCAACGACCAGTCGTCGTAGCGGGGACGGTGGATGAGAGCGATCTCGAGCTCGGGGTTGTCCGAATCAGCACTGCTGTGTCGCCACAGCACCGCGCCCGCGGCGTAGACGATCCGCTTTCCTGAACGCCGACCGCCTGACGAGTTCTGGTCCGACACCACACTCCTGCAGGTCAATTCGGCCAGCGCCACGCCGGCCATTGGGTGGCCTGGAAAATTACCACATGGGCGTTAGGCGCCCCGGTGCCGCTCCATCAGCGACTCCTGGTGGTCGCGCACGGAGTGACCTTCCCGTGGCGACGCGATCCACTGCCCGTCGGACTCGAGTTCCCAGCACCGCGTGGACGGGTCCAGTGCCGAGTCGAACAAGTCGTTCAGATAGGAGGTGAGCTTCGGGTCCTTGACCTGAACCAGCGCCTCGACGCGACGGTCGAGATTGCGGTGCATCATGTCGGCGCTGCCGATCCAGAACTCGTTGATGCGATTGAAATGCATGATCCGCGAGTGCTCCAGGTACCGGCCGAGGATCGAGCGCACGGAGATGTTCTCCGAGAAGCCTTGCGTGCGCGGGCGCAGCGCGCAGATTCCGCGCACCACCACCTCGACTTGCACACCGGCCCGCGACGCGCGATACAACGCGTCGATCACCTGCTCGTCGACCAGAGCGTTCATCTTCATCCGGATCCGGCCGCCGCCGTGTTCGCGGTGCGCCGCGATCTCGAGATCGACGCGTTCGATGATGCCCTTCCGAATGCTGTGCGGGGCAACCAAGAGATTGCGGTAGGAAACCTTGCGCGAGTAGCCGGTCAGCGAATTGAACAAGTCGGTCAGGTCGGCTCCGATCTCGGGAGACGCCGTGAGCAGACCGACGTCCTCGTAGAGCCGCGCGGTCTTTCCGTTGTAGTTGCCGGTCCCAATGTGGCAGTAGCGCCGAATGGTTGAACCTTCGCGGCGCACCACCAGGCAGGTCTTGCAGTGCGTCTTGAGCCCGACGTAGCCGTAGACGACGTGCACGCCCGATTGCTCAAGGGTGCGTGCCCAGCGGATGTTGGCCTGCTCGTCGAAGCGTGCCTTGATCTCCACCATTGCCACGACTTGCTTTCCGGCCTCGGCGGCTTGGATCAGCGCCCGAACGATCGGCGAGTCACCGGAGGTGCGGTACAGCGTTTGCTTGATCGCCAGCACGTTGGGGTCGGCGGCGGCCTGCTCGATGAATCGCTGCACGCTCGTGGAGAACGACTCATACGGATGGTGAAGCAGCACATCGCCTTCGCGCAGCGTTGCGAAGATGCTCTTGGGTGTTTCCTTGTCGGCGAACGCTGGACTGGTGGCCGGAACGAAGGTCCAGTCCTTGAGCGCCGGCCGGTCGATGCCGTAGATCTGCCACAGCGACGAGAGGTCCAGCAGCCCGGGAACTTCGATGACATCGCTGGGATTTACGTCGAGTTCGCGCAGCAGCAGCTCCAACATGCTCTCGGTCATGTCGTCGGCGATCTCGAGTCGCACCGGCGAGCCGAACCGCCGGCGCGCCAATTCTCGTTCCAGCGCCTGCAATAGGTCTTCGTCGCGGTCCTCTTCAACCTCATAGTCGGCGTTGCGGGTAATGCGGAACGCGTGGTGCTCGACGATTTCCATGCCGGGGAACAGCTCCGGGAGGAACGCCGCGATCAGCTCTTCCGTCGGCAGGTAGCGAACGACGGCGTTGCCCTCCTCGCCGCTGAGTTCGACGAAGCGATCGACGTTGTCGGGCACCTTGACTCGGGCGAAGTGCTGGCCACCGTCGTCCTTGACCGTGACGGCCAGGTTCAGGCTCAGGCCGCTCACGAACGGGAACGGGTGCGCCGGGTCGACGGCGAGCGGGGTCAGGACCGGGAAGACCTGCTCGGTGAAATAGGTCGACAGTTCGTCGCGCTCAGCCTGATCCAAATCGGCCCACGTGACGATATAAATGCCTTCTTGCGCGAGCGCCGGGCGCACCGAGTCGAGGAACTCGCGCGCATGCCGGGTCGCGATCCGCTGCGTCTGCTCGCCGATGCGCGCCAATTGCTCACGCGGTGTCAGGCCGTCGGCCGAGCGGACCGACAACCCCATCTCGTCGCGACGCTTGAGGCCCGCGACCCGGACCATGTAGAACTCGTCGAGGTTGGACGCGAAGATCGCCAGGAATTTGGCCCGCTCCAACAGCGGCAGCGAGGTGTCGGCTGCCAATGCCAGCACCCGCGCGTTGAAGTCCAGCCAGCTCAGTTCACGGTTGAGGTACCGGTCCTCCGGCAGCGCATCATCGATCGCCGCGTGGGTAGTAGCAGGGGGTGCTCCCAGGGCGCTGTCGCCGGGTTGCCACACAGTTTCGTCAAGCCGTGCTTCAGCTTCGATTTCGGTCACGATGGAATCATTGCTCATCACCGGGTGGTGCTGCTAGCGCTCGGTAGAGATCCATCCGCCGTTGGCGCGCCGTTCATCCCCCGGACAGGTTTGCTACGCCCTCAGGCGTGGCCGATAGCGCGGGCGGTTGCCCCGCCAACGCCGAGCCGTCGGGCGACGACCAAATCGGCGGGGGTGTCGACGTCACAGCGCAGGCCGGGCCACGCGCCCGTCAGCTCGATCGCACCCGAACGACGGTGCCGCGCGGCCGAATCCGACCCGAAGTGTGGATCGAGCGCGGTGCCGAACGCGCACAACGCCGCGGTGCCGGTAGCCAGCCGATCGGCGACGAAGCTGCGCTGGTGCGCACGAGCCGCGGCGATCGCCTCGGCCAGCTCCTGAGTCTGTAACGCGGGCAAATCACCTTGCAGCGCAACAACATTGGCGAACGACTCGGCGACTGAGCGTTCGGCGGTGGCGATCGCCTGGTTCAGCGGATCGTGGTGGCCCTCGGGCGTCGGGTCGGCGATCACCTGCGCCCCGAGCCGTACCGCTGCGGCCGCCGCGGCCTCGTCGGGGGTGATGACCGTGATCGAGCCGACGGCGGCGACGCCGGCCGCCGCCGTCACGGTGTCGACCAACATCGCCAGCACCACGGTCTGGCGGGTCGGCGCCGAGAACACCGGAGCCAGCCTGGTCTTGGCGGCTTCCAACCGCTTCACGGCGATGATCAACGCGACATCGCCGGCGCCGTCACCCCGTGTGCCGCTCATGGAAGTCAATCCTGCCAGCGCGGGTTGTCGCGCCGGTCGCGAGCCATCATGGTGACGGCGGCTCGTCCCTGTTCTAGGGTGTAGCGGCTGCAGATGCCGCGTTTGTGACAGATCGGGATGGGGAAATGGCCAGCACAGCGGGCGCCGTTGCGGTGATGGGCGCCGGAGCATGGGGAACGTCGCTGGCCAAGGTGCTCGCCGAGGCCCTCGAAGGGGCCCGAGCACCGGAATCGGAGATCAGGCTGTGGGCCCGGCGATCCGATGTCGCCGAGCAGATCAACGCCACCCGCTACAACCCCGCCTACCTGCCCGGCACCCTGTTGCCGCCGGGTATCCGGGCCACCGCCGACGCGGCCGAGGCGCTACACGGCGTGACGACGGTGCTGCTGGGAGTCCCGGCGCAGAACCTGCGCAGCAACCTCGAGCAGTGGGCACCCCTGATCGCCGACGGCGCGACCCTGGTCAGCCTGGCCAAAGGCATCGAGCTGGGCACCCTGATGCGAATGAGCCAGGTCATCGTCTCGGTGACCGGCGTCGACATGTCCCAGGTCGCGGTGATCTCCGGGCCGAACCTGGCCAGTGAAATCGCCGAATGTCAACCCACCGCCACCGTGGTCGCGTGCAGCGACTCCGGGCGCGCGGTCGCCCTGCAGCGCATGTTGAACACCGGCTACTTCCGCCCGTACACCAACAGCGACGTGGTCGGCACCGAGATAGGCGGGGCCTGCAAGAACGTCATCGCGCTCGCGTGCGGAATGGCGGCCGGCGTCGGGCTGGGCGAAAACACCGCCGCGGCGATCATCACCCGCGGTCTGGCCGAGATCATGCGGCTTGGCATCGCGCTGGGCGCCAAAGGCGCGACCCTGGCGGGCCTGGCCGGCGTGGGTGACCTGGTGGCTACCTGCACGTCTCCGCATTCGCGCAACCGGTCGATGGGTGAGCGCCTGGGTCGGGGCGCAAGCATGCAGGTGGCGCTGGAGGGAAAGGACGGCCACGTCGTCGAGGGCGTGACGTCGTGCGAATCCGTGCTCGCGCTGGCGTCCAGCTATGACGTCGAGATGCCGCTCACCGATGCGGTACACCGGGTCTGCCACAAGGGACTCTCGGTCGACGAGGCGATGGCCCTGCTGCTGGGCCGCAGCACCAAACCGGAATGAGCGCGCCGCCGGCCGGCGCTCCGGCAAAATCCCGCTACCGGTCGGCGTTCCGACCTGTCGGCCTCCCAACCGGTAGCCTCTCCAGGTTGTGAACGCCAGTGATGCGACCAACCGGCCCTCGGTGTCAGGGGGCAGCCGGGTGCGCGTTGCTGTCGTCTTCGGTGGGCGCAGCAACGAGCACGCCATCTCGTGCGTGTCCGCGGGCAGCATTCTGCGCAACCTCGACCCGCAGCGATTCGATGTGGTCGCGATCGGCATCACCCCCGAAGGCTCGTGGGTGCTCACCGACGGCGATCCGGACGCGCTGGCGATCAGTAACCGGCAACTGCCCGCGGTGACCACCGAATCGGGAACCGAGCTGGCGCTGCCGGCCGATCCGCGGCGCAGCGGCCAGTTGGTGTCACTACCGCCGGGCGCCGGTGAAGTCCTGGGTTCGGTCGACGTGGTCTTCCCGGTTCTGCACGGCCCCTACGGCGAGGACGGCACGATCCAGGGGCTGCTCGAACTCGCCGATGTGCCCTACGTCGGTGCCGGAGTGCTGTCCAGCGCCGTCGGGATGGACAAGGAATTCACCAAGAAGCTGCTTGTCGCCGAGGGGATTCCGGTCGGACCGTATGTGGTACTGCGCCCGTCGCAGCAGCTGCTGGCACCCGAGGAGCGCGAGCGGCTGGGTTTGCCGGTGTTCGTCAAACCCGCGCGGGGTGGTTCGTCGATCGGGGTCAGCCGGGTAGCGAGTTGGGACGAACTGGCCGCCGCGGTGGCCGATGCTCGCCGGCACGATCCGAAGGTGATCGTCGAAGCGGCGATCAATGGTCGCGAGCTGGAGTGCGGTGTGCTCGAAATGCCGGACGGCACAATAGAAGCCAGCACGGTGGGGGAGATCCGGGTGGCCGGTGTGCGCGGTCGCGAGGACGGCTTCTACGACTTCGAAACGAAATACCTCGACGATGCAGCCGAATTGGACGTGCCCGCCAAGGTCGACGACGAGATCGCAGACGACGTGCGTCAATTGGCAATCCGGGCGTTCAAGGCCATCGACTGCCAGGGCCTGGCCCGGGTGGACTTCTTCCTCACCGAGGACGGTCCGGTGATCAACGAGGTCAACACGATGCCGGGGTTCACCACGATCTCGATGTACCCGAGGATGTGGGCGGCCAGCGGCATCGACTACCGGAGTCTCTTGGCCACCATGGTCGAAACCGCTCTGGCCCGGGGCACGGGTCTGCGCTAACGCTCACCGGGCCGGGCGGGGTCGATCGGCACCGCGGTGATGGTGTGGTCGATCACCTCGGAAAGCTGCTGGATCGGTGTGGGTCCGGATCCCGACGGCAGGGTCAGCGCCAGATATACCGGCCGGTCCACCGTGTACCAGGTGGATCTGCCTGCGTCACCAGCGGATTGCTGCTCGGCCGCCACCTCGAACCATTGCACCCGGTCGACGATCTGGATCGGGGACCCCACCACAAAGGCGGTCGGACGGTCGAGCCCGCAGCGCAACACCACCGGCTCGTTGCCGGTCGCGGTGCGCCAGGCGGTCGCGCCCTCGGGTGCCGGCTGTGCCAGCGGTGCGCGCTGATAGTCGCCGAGCCGCTGCGGCAGCGCCGCCGACAGCGCGTGGCATGCCGGGCTGCCGGCCTGCGGCGCCGGCACGGTGGGAAGGGCGACCGGCTGCGGCGGCGCTTCGCGAGTTGCCGCGATGACAAGCACGATGCCGATGGCGAGGACCGCCACCACAACCGCGGCGATGAGCAGGGCCCGCGGCGGTCCGCCTGGGTCGTCGGAGTCCGAACCGGTCATCATCGCCCGGCCGTCGACGGCCGTAGCGTCGACCACCGGGCACCTCCCATCTCATACACTGGCGCCGTCCGCCCGCGCGGGGCGGGACCAAACTTACCGCAGGTCGGACCGCTGTACGAGAGCCTTTAGTACCACGCCGGAGGAGGTGACGTGCGCGAGGAAGTAGCGGGCGATTCGCCCACCCTGGGGCAGCTCGGTGAATTCGCCGTCATCGACCGGCTGGTGCGCGGCCGGGTGCAGCCCGATGCGGTGCTGCTGGGCCCGGGTGACGACGCGGCGGTGGTATCGGCCGGCGACGGCCGCAGCGTGGTGTCGACCGACATGCTGGTGGCGGGCCGGCATTTCCGGCTGGACTGGTCCACGCCGCATGACGTCGGACGCAAGGCGATAGCCCAGAACGCCGCGGACATCGAGGCGATGGGCGGGCGGGCCACGGCGTTCGTCGTCGGCTTCGGCGCCCCCGCCGATACGCCGACGGCGGACGCGGACGCGTTGGTCGACGGAATGTGGGATGAGGCAGCGCGAGTCGGCGCCGGCATCGTCGGCGGCGACCTGGTCAGCTCCCCGCTATGGGTGTTGTCGGTGGCGGTGTTGGGCGACTTGGGCGGCCGGGCCCCGGTGTTGCGCTCTGGGGCAAAGCCCGGCGCGGTGCTTGCCGTCGCCGGTGAACTGGGCCGCTCGGCAGCGGGATACTCGTTGTGGCACAACGAGATTAGTGGGTTCGACGAACTGCGTGCCCGCCATCTGGTGCCCGAGCCGCCCTACGGCCAGGGGGCGGCGGCCGCGGCCGCGGGTGCGCAGGCGATGATCGATGTCTCCGATGGCCTGGTCGCGGATCTGCGACATGTGGCCGACGCGTCGGGAGTGGGCATCGATTTGTCCACCGCGGCGCTGGCTCCCGATCGCGACGCGCTGAGCGCAGCCGCGGCGGCGGCCGGGATCGATCCATGGTCGTGGGTACTGGGCGGCGGTGAAGACCACGCTCTGGTGGCCTGTTTCGCCGGTGAGGTGCCGTCCGGGTGGCGCGTGATCGGGCGGGTGCTCGACGGGCCCGCCCGGGTACTCGTCGACGGCGCCCAGTGGCAGGGATACGCGGGCTGGCAGTCTTTCGCTCGGTGACGATGCGGGCCGCGCGCGGCCCGGGGAGGAGCCGGGCAATCGTATCGGGAGGGCTAAGGTGGCGCAGTGACCGCGCGCCCGTTGAGTGAACTCGTCGAGCAGGGGTGGGCGGGTGCGCTCGAGCCGGTGGCCGAACAGGTGACCAAGATGGGGCAGTTTCTGCGCGACGAGATCGCAGCCGGCCGAAAATACCTGCCTGCCGGTCCGAATGTGTTGCGCGCCTTCACCTTTCCCTTCGACCAAGTGCGGGTGTTGATCGTCGGACAAGATCCCTACCCGACGCCGGGGCATGCGGTGGGCCTGAGCTTCTCGGTGGCTCCCGACGTGCGTCCGCTGCCGCGCAGTCTGTCCAACATCTTCGACGAGTACTCGGCCGACCTGGGTTACCCGCAACCGTCGTGCGGCGATCTGACGCCCTGGGCCCAGCGTGGCGTGCTGCTGTTGAACAGGGTCCTCACGGTTCGTCCGAGCAACCCGGCGTCGCATCGCGGCAAGGGCTGGGAAGCGGTCACCGAGTGTGCGATCCGCGCCCTGGTCGCGCGGTCGCAGCCGATGGTGGCGATCCTGTGGGGCCGCGACGCGTCCACCCTCAAACCGGTGCTGGCAGAGGGTAATTGCGTGGCGATCGAGTCGCCGCACCCCTCGCCGCTGTCCGCCTCGCGCGGATTCTTCGGCTCGCGTCCGTTCAGCCGCGCCAACGACTTACTCACCGGGATGGGCGCCGACCCGATCGACTGGCGGCTGCCCTAAGCTCCCGATTCGGGGAAGTTCACGTCCTTCGTGACGGCTTTCCACTCTTCGATCGACGCCGACATCGCGGTGATCTTGTCGCGCATCGCCTTCAGCACGTCGCGGCCGAGCAGCAGCCGCAGCGGTGGATCGTCAAGCGTGGTGACCATCAGCACCGCCTCGGCCACCTTGCGTGGGTCGCCCGGCAGATGGTCGGCGAACTGCTTGATCAGGTCCTTGCGCGCGGCCACGTCGGCGTAGGCGGCGATCGGGCTGCCCGATTCCTTCATCGACCGCGTGGCCCAGTCGGTACGGAAGGCGCCCGGCTCGATCGCGGTCACCTTGATACCCAGCGGCCGTACCTCGGTGGCCAGCGCCTCGGTTATGGCCTCGAGCGCGAACTTGGTCGAGGAGTAGTAGGCGTTGGGCGGGTTGGCCACTAGACCGGTCATCGACGAGATGTTGATGATGTGGCCTGCGCCGCGGTCGCGCATGGCCGGCAGTACCGCCTTGATCATGTCGACGGCCCCGAAGTAGTTGACGTCGAACAACTTTCGCACCTCGGCGTCCTCACCCTCTTCCACCGAGGACAGGTAGCCGTGACCGGCGTTGTTGACCAGGACGTCGATCCCGCCGAACGCCTCGTCGGCCGCCGACACCGCCGCCGCGATCTGGGCGCCATCGGTCACATCGAGCGCGACCGCGACGGCCCGGTCCCCGAATTCGTCGGCCAGATCCTGGACCGCCTCGGCCCGCCGCGCGGTCACCACCACGCTGTGGCCGTCTTCCAATGCGGCGCGGGCGATCTCACGCCCGAATCCGGTGGAGCAACCCGTGATCAGCCAGCGCGCCATCTCAGGCCGTCCCTTCCGGCAGCCGGCGCAGGTACGCCGTGCGCCGCTGCGCCAGCGCGGTGGCGCGCTCCTGGGGGCTCACCCGCGGCAAGTGCGGCACCTCGGCGTCGAGTCGATCCAGCTTGATCACTCGTCCGCGAGCGCCGAGGTCCTCTCTGGGGCCGGTCTCGCCGAACTCCGCCATGCGCAGGGTCAGGATGGCCTCGCGCAGACCGTCGGAGTCGATCCAGTTCGCGACGCCGGGGTCGACCGGCGAGATCACGTAGGTGTAGGTGCCGTCCTCGCTTGCGATTGATTGCGCCTTGTTGAGGCTGCCGGTGCGGTCGACGATATCGAGTGTGGTGCCCCAGATATTGCTCAGTGGGACGGTGAAGTATTCGGCACCCCCGTCATTGAGGTCGACGACGAACGCTTCGTCGGGCTCGAGTTCGAAGCGGCCCATCACGTACACCTGGTTGCGCATCGCGCCGACCTTGTCCGCCGACCAGGCCAGGTTGAAATGGTTGGCCGGCATCTTGTACACGCCATGGCTGAGCTTGCCGGTGAAGTTGGCGAAATATTCCATCATCGCCGCGGTCGCCTCGGCCTGCTCGTCGAGCGTGCGCGCAGGAGTTGCCGGTGCGCCGCCAAGTCGTTGCACCTCAATGTAATTGGGGTCGTCGCGGCCCCAGTCCAGCAGCACATCGCGGATGTAGAACTCGTGAGCTTGCGGCGAGGTCTGCACATGGTTTTCCCGCCCATTGGCCGGGTCGGCATCCACGGTGATGGTGTAGCCGCCGTCGGAATCGACCTTCATGGTGCGGCCGTTGAGCACGTTGACGGTGCCCATGTTGGCGTCCCACAGCGTGAAGTAGTTCTCGGTCATCCGGTGCTCGCCGACTCGGCCGCGGATCTCGTAACGCTCGTCGCCCGAGATCGGGATCACCCGATACACGCTGTCGGGATTGTCGATGCCCCAACGTGATCCGGGAATACGACGGCCCTGCACCGGGTGTGCCAGCCGGGTGATGCAGCTGACCTTGGGCCGCAACTTGTCCTGATTGGACGACCACACCGCCGCCGAGAACATCACCTCGGCGAACGAATCGTCGAACCGCTCGCGCATCGCGTCCGACGCCTTGGCCCGCCCCAGCCAGGTCTCGGCCACCGTTCGATAGGCGGCCTTTACGGTCGGGTGCTCGATCAGGTCGAGGGCGGCCAGCTCCTGTTCGCGCTGGGATGCGGTCGAGACTGGATCGTCAGGCATGCGCAGTTCCTCCGATGTGCTGTTCAAAACGCTTGTTGTACAGAGTGAATCGCTCGTCGACCTGCTCGGCGCGCAGGCCGTACTTCTGCAGCCCGTAGGGCGGGCGGGCGGCCTCGCGCGGACGCTCGACCAGCCAGCGCCGCATCGCATCCTCGGCGTCACCGGTGAGCGGCAGGCCGACGGCGTCGTAAACGCGGGCCACCTGTCCGATCGGATCGGCCACCGCGTCGTCGAATCCGATGTCGGTCACCACGGCGGCGTCGTCAGTCCAGCCGTCGCGGGTCGACATGGCCCGATCGTTGGTCCAGCCCATCCGCTGCAGCCACTGCGCGCCCACCCGATGTACATCGACGGTGTCGGCGTGCATCGCGTGCAGGGTGGCGTTCAGGCTGGCGCCCGAGGCGATCGTGGTGCGCGGGTCGCGGTGCATGTGCACGATGTGCAGGTCGGGGAAGCGCGCGCGCAGCAGGTCCAGATAGCCAAGGTGTGCGGGCGATTTCAGCACCCAGCGCTGCAGGGGGCGGTGCCGCCCCAACTGACTTTGCCGCTTCTGCCATTGGACGAATTGGAGCATGCGGTGCAGGTAGTCGTAGGCGGGGGAGAAGTCCTGCTCGTCGAGCCAGGACCGGTAATGCGGAAGGTGTGCACCGGATTCGGGGACATGGGACAGAAACGCGTCGGCCAAAAAGACGATCTCTTCTTCGGCTTCGCGTGCGTACATCGGGTGGATGGCGAACAGATCCGGCGCCAGTTCGCGCGATTTCGCTTCGCGCGCTTCGCTGATCGCGATGCGGGGATCCTCGGCAGCGCCGAAACGATAGTCGAGCCGCGGCGCGACCTCGACAACCTCCCAGCCGTAGGCGCAGACGAAACGCGGATCGGCGGCCAGCAGTCGCTGCAATAGGGTGGTGCCGCTGCGCATCATTCCGACGACGACGATCGGCGCGGCGACCTGCTCGTCGAGGATCTCCGGGTGTCGGCGGATCCACTCCTGGGTGCGAAGCCGCATGCGCAGGCTGTGCACGATGCCGGAGCGCAGGATGTGCACGCCGATGGTGTTGAGGTCGGCGTGCGCGTAGGCGTCCAGCAGCACCCGCAGCGGGCCCTCGAATTCGCCGGGGCCCCAATCGGTTAGCGTCTCTTTGCGCTGCGCGTCGGCCAGCACGCCGACGGGGTCAAAGGTGCTGGAGGCTGCCACGCGTTTCAGAACTTCAGGTGCTGGCTGACGTCGCCGACCTGGTCGACGAACATGATGCGGCTGTCGAACCACCAGGCTCCGTCCACCCGGTGGAAGGTGTCCTTGTAGTGCCCGGTGACGATCACCTGCAGCGGAAGCTCGGGGGTGGCCTGCGTGACGCAGTAGTAGGACGTGCTGCGTGCGGTGCCCGCGGCCTCGTCGACGTGCAGCTGCACGTTGCTGGTGTTGTGTTTGGTCTTCGGGGTGCCGTCCTCGTAGATACGGGTGGCCATGTCGTACATCTGGCGCACCCGGGCGGACCCTTCGAACACCGTCTCCGGCGGGCCGTCTTCCATGCCGCAGATGCGGCCGTGCGCGAAAAGCCCGGCCACCCCGTCCAGGTCGCCACCGTCGAGGAGCTCGGCGTACGTGTAGATCAGGTTGGTGATTTCGCGTCCGCTGTCACTCATGCAGACCATGTTGGCAGAGCTGACCCAACTTACATAGAACCGCCCATTACTCTTAATCGCCGTGACGTTACCTTGGACGCCGAGCCGCCTCGGCAACTTGACCGGCAAGCGAGTCATCGTGACGGGGGCAACCAACGGCGTCGGCCTGGGCACCGCGCAGGCGCTGACCAAAGCCGGTGCCCACGTGATCCTGGCCGTACGCAACACCGACCTGGGCAAGCAGCGCGCCGCGGAGATGGGCGGCTCGACATCGGTGATCAAGCTCGATCTCGCGGACTTGTCCTCGGTGCGGGCCTTCCCCGATCAGGTCGACGGGGACATCGACATCCTGATCAACAACGCCGGCACCCTCTGCGACCATCGCACGGAAACCGTCGACGGCTTCGAGATGACGCTGGGCACCAACCTGCTCGGGCCGTTCGCGTTGACCAATCTGCTGCTGCCGCGGGTGCGTTCGCAGATCATCAACGTCGGCTCCGATGCGCACAAGTCGGCCACGCTGCGCCTCGACGACATGCACCTGCGTCGCAACAAGTGGACGCGGCTGGGCGCCTATGCCATGTCCAAGCTCGGGGTCATGCTGTGGGGGCTTGACCTGGATCGCCGGCTGCGCGCCGCCGGATCGCCGATCGTCACTCAACTGACTCATCCCGGATGGGTGGCCTCGAACCTGTCGAACATCTCGGACGCGCCGCTGATGTCGTTGGTGCAAAAGGGCGTCACAGTCGTGGCCGACCGGTTCGCCAACGACATCGCCGAAGGCGCGGCCACCACGTTGTACTGCATCAGCGAGCCGGTGCCGCCGGGCAGCTTCGTCGGTGTCAGCGGCAGGCTCGGCCTGCGCGGTGAGCCGGCGCTGATCGGCCGCACACCGCTGGCGTCAAACTATGACGTGGCCGCCCGCCTGGTTGCTTTCGCCGAAGAGCAAACGGGCACAACGCTGCCCCTGTAGCGGCCTGTTCGTACGCCATCCTCCCCTGCTGGAGATGTGATGGCCGCAGGCAGGTACGTTGCCCGTCATGGGTGAACTCGATAACTCGGTCGCCGTCATCACGGGCGCGGCACGCGGCCAGGGACGCAGCCACGCCGTGGCGCTCGCCGAACAGGGCGCCGACATCATCGCCGTGGACATCTGCGCCGATATCGACGCGATTCCCTATCCGTTGGGGACCAAAGCGGATCTCGAAGAGACCGCGCGGCTGGTCGAAGCCGCGGGCCGCAAGGCGGCGCCCGTCGTCGCCGACGTCCGCGACCTGCCGCAGTTGGCGGCCGGGGTGCAGACCGCGATCGACGAACTCGGCGAGGTGGACATCGTCATCGCCAACGCCGGGGTGGTGGCGATCGGTGACACCGAGATCCGTAACGAGCCGGTGTTCAACTCGATCGTCGACACCAACCTCAAGGGGGTCTGGCACACGCTGTTGGCGACGGTGCCGTCGATCATTCGCGGGGGCAAGGGCGGATCGATCGTGATGGTCAGCTCGTCGCAGGGCCTGACCGGCCGGGGCGGCGACGGCACCGCGGCGATGTTCGCCTACGCCGCGTCCAAGCACGGCGTGGTGGGGCTGATGCGTTCGGCCGCCAATGCCTATGCGCCGCACAAGATTCGGGTCAATTCGATCCATCCGGCCGGGGTCATGACGCCGATGATCCTCAACGACTTCGTGGTGAACCGGATGCTGGAGAATCCGAACCCGGCCGTCGCGCAGATGCTGCTGCCCGACGTGCCGCTGGTCGAGCCGCAAGACGTGACCGAGGCCGTGCTGTGGCTGGTCGGTCCCCGCGCGCGTTACATAACCGGCGTATCGATACCCGTCGACGCCGGACACATCGTGATGTAGCTGCGGCTAGCCGCGTACGACCTTGCCGGCCTTGATGCAGGACGCGCACACGCTGAGGCGTTGCTTGTTGCCGCCGGGACGGGCCACGACGTGCACCGTCTGGACGTTCGGGTCCCAGCGCCGGCTGGTGCGCCGGTGGGAGTGCGACACCGACTTACCGAAGCCGGGGCCTTTCCCGCAGATATCGCACACAGCGGCCATCGTTCAAGCTCCTCAAATGTTCGGGGATCCGGCACCCATAGCGCGCCGCGACAGCCCAGGATACCGACTCTGGTGGGCAACCACCAAAACGATCCACAACGACGGTCGGCTTACCTCTGAGCGCGTCGCCGCGGCTGGCTAGGCTCAATAGGCCGGTCAGCCCATACCGGCAAGACGTGGCTCCCGGGCGGTCGCGAGGAGGTGGGTCACAGTGGGCAGTTCGGATCGGCTGCTCGACGCGCCGGCGCTGCGGGACTGGGCGCACACCGCCGTCAGCGACCTGATCACTCACATCGACGAGATCAATCGTCTCAACGTCTTCCCGGTCGCCGACTCCGACACCGGCGCAAACATGCTGTTCACGATGCGTTCCGCGTTGGCCGAGGCCAGCGCCGGGATCAGCGCCGACGGCAGCCCCGGATGCGTCGCCCGGGTCGCATCCGCCCTGTCCGCGGGTGCGCTCAATGGCGCGCGCGGCAACTCCGGGGTGATCCTGTCGCAGATCCTGCGCGGTATCGCCGACGTCACCGCCACCGCGGCCGCGGACTCCGGCGGTGAACTGCCGCACATGGACGCGGCGCTGCTCGGGGCGGCGCTGCAGCGCGGGGTCGAGCTGGTGATCACCTCGATGGGTGGCCAGGAAGTCCCGGAAACCATCGTCTCGGTGCTGCGGGCGGCCGCCGACGCCGTCGAGAAGTGCGCGGATGACGGGCTGGCCTCGGCGATCACCGCGGCCGGCGACGCCGCCGTCGTCGCGCTGGAAAAGACCCCTGAGCAGCTGGATGTGCTGGCCGACGCCGGTGCCGTGGACGCCGGTGGGCGGGGACTGCTGGTGTTGCTGGATGCGCTGCGCTCGACGGTCGGCGGCCAGCCGCCCGCCCGCACGGTCTACGAGCTGGCACCGCGCGAGCGGCAGGTGGCCAGCGCCCCCGAACGGCCGGCACCGCAGTTCGAGGTGATGTATCGGCTGGACGGCAGCAGTCCGCCGGCGGCCAACGCGCTGCGGGACCGGCTGATGAAATTGGGGGATTCCGTGGCCATCGCCGCCGCGCCGTTCACCAACCAGGCCAGCTACTCGGTGCACGTGCACACCGACGACGCCGGCGCCGCCGTGGAAGCCGGAATGGTGGCCGGACGGCTGAGCCGGATCATGATTTCGTCGCTGAGCTCCGGGGCCGTCGGGCTGCCCGTCGGCAGCTGGACCAAGGAACGAGCCGTGTTGGCGGTCGTCGACGGTGACGGCGCCGCCGAGCTATTCGCCGGCGACGGTGCCCACGTGCTGCGGCCCGCTGCGGACGCGGGCGACCCGGCCACCGGTATCAGCGCTCACCAGCTGATGCGGGCCGTGGTCGACACCGGCGCCGCGCAGGTGATGGTGCTGCCCAACGGCTACGTTGCCGCCGAGGAGCTGGTCGCCGGCTGCACCGCGGCCATCGGCTGGGGCATCGACGTGGTGCCGATACCGACGGGGTCGATGGTGCAGGGGCTGGCCGCGCTGGCCGTGCACGAAACGGATCGGCAGGCGGTCGACGACGGCTACACGATGGCGCGGGCCGCCGGCGGCGCCCGGTACGGGTCGGTGCGTATCGCCACCGAGAGCGCGCTGACCTGGGCGGGCCGCTGTCAGCCCGGCGACGGCCTGGGCATCGCGGGCGACGAGGTGTTGATCGTTGCCGCCGATGCGCCGGGGGCGGCGATCGGCCTGCTCGATCTGCTGTTGGCATCCGGTGGCGACCTGGTGACCGTGTTGGTCGGTGCCGGCATCGACGACGATTCGGTGACGTTCGTCCTGCAAGAGCACGTCCACGACCACCATCCGGGCACCGAGCTGGTGACCTACCGCACCGGCCATCGCGGCGACGCCCTGCTGATCGGCGTCGAGTAGTCGTGGCGTCGCGCAGCGATCGGCTGGACTACGTGCTGGGCGCCAAGGCGGCGAATTCCCTGGACGAGGTGTTCGGCATCCGGACGGTCGACGACCTGCTGCGCCACTACCCGCGCAGCTATACCGAGACGGCCGCGAGATGGGATGCCTCCGAGGAGCGGCCGGAAGTCGGCCAGCACATCACGCTCGTCGACACGATCACCGATACCCACTCGTTCCCGATGAAGAAGAACCCGCGGCGCAAATGCCTGCGCATCACCGTGGGCTCGGGTCGCAGCAAGGTGACGGCGACGTTCTTCAATGCCGACTACCTCAGCAAGGACCTCACCGAGGGCACCCGGGTGATGCTCTCCGGGGAAGTCGGCTACTTCAGAAACGTCATGCAGCTGACGCACCCGGACTTTCTCATCGTGGATTCGCCGAGCGGACGCAACCGCGGCAGTAAATCGCTGAAGACCATCGCCGACACCTCCGCGGCGTTGAGCGGCGAGGAACTGACGTCGGCATTCGACCGCCGCTTCTTCCCGATCTACCCGGCCAGCACCAAGCTGCAGAGCTGGGACATCTACGCCTGCGTGCGCCAGGTGCTCGAGGTTCTCGATCCGGTGACCGATCCGCTGCCCGCGGAGCTGCTCGCCGAACACGACCTGATGTCTGAAGACGCCGCGCTGCGGGCGATTCACCTCGCCGAGGACGAGGCGGAGCGCCGCCGTGCGCGCGAACGATTGACGTTCGACGAAGCCGTCGGCCTGCAATGGGCGCTGGTTGCACGCCGGCACGGCGAACTGTCGCAATCGGGACCGCCGGCGCCGCGACGGTCAGACGGTTTGGCCGCGGAACTGTTGGGCCGCTTGCCCTTCGAGCTGACGGCCGGACAGCGCGAAACGCTCGACGTGCTGTCCGATGGACTCGCGGCAAATCGCCCGATGAACCGGCTGCTGCAGGGGGAGGTCGGCTCCGGCAAGACGATCATCGCGGTGCTGGCGATGCTGCAGATGGTCGATGCCGGCTACCAGTGCGCACTGCTGGCTCCCACGGAAGTTCTTGCCGCACAACATCTGCGGTCGATCAACGACGTGCTAGGGCCGCTGGCGATGGCCGGCCAGCTGGGCGGGGCCGATAGTGAAGGCGGCGTTGCGACCCGGGCCGCGCTGCTGACCGGATCGATGTCGACCGCGCAGAAGAACCAAGTGCGCCGCGAGATCGCCGGCGGTGAGGTCGGCATCGTCATCGGCACACATGCCCTGCTGCAGGACGTGGTGGCATTCGCCAACCTGGGCATGGTCGTCGTCGACGAGCAACACCGATTCGGCGTCGAACAACGAGATCAGTTGCGCGCCAAGGCGCCTGCGGGCATCACGCCGCACTTACTGGTGATGACGGCGACGCCGATACCGCGTACCGTCGCGCTGACCGTCTACGGCGACCTGGAAACCTCGACGTTGCGCGAGCTGCCGCGCGGCCGCCAGCCCATCACCAGCAACGTCATTTTCGTCCAGGACAAGCCCGCCTGGCTGGACCGCGCCTGGGAACGTATCCGCGAGGAGGTGGCGGCCGGCCGGCAGGCCTACGTGGTGGCGCCGCGCATCGACGAGACCGACGAGTCGGGGAAGGAGCCGCAAGACGCGCGCGCGACGGAGACGGCCGAGGGGCTTTATGCCCGCCTGCGTTCCGGCGAGTTGGCGAATCTGCGGCTGGGGCTGATGCACGGACGCTTGGCCGCCGACGACAAGGACGCGGCCATGGCCGCGTT
The DNA here is from genome assembly GCF_036409155.1 of Mycobacterium sp. 050128. Taxonomy (NCBI): domain Bacteria; kingdom Bacillati; phylum Actinomycetota; class Actinomycetes; order Mycobacteriales; family Mycobacteriaceae; genus Mycobacterium; species Mycobacterium sp. 050128. The sequence goes on from NZ_JAZGLW010000005.1 coordinate 245,058, forward strand.
CCGCAATGGTGAGACCGATGTGCTGGTGTGCACCACCGTCATCGAGGTCGGCGTCGACGTCCCCAATGCCACGGTGATGCTGGTGATGGACGCCGACCGATTCGGGATCAGTCAGCTGCATCAGCTGCGTGGCCGCATCGGCCGCGGCCGGCATCCGAGCCTGTGTCTGCTCGCCACCTGGAGCTCGCCGAGCTCTCCGGCCGGCCGCCGGCTGACTGCGGTCGCCGGGACGCTCGACGGTTTCGCCCTGTCCGAGCTGGATCTCAAGGAGCGCCGGGAAGGAGATGTGCTCGGCCGCAACCAGTCCGGCCGGGCGATCAATTTGCGGTTGCTGTCGCTGGCCGATCACCTGGCCTACATTGAAGCGGCGCGCGAATTCTGCACCCGAGCGTATGAGGCCGACGGTGAGAACACCGAGCTGGCTTCGCTGGCAACACAATTCACCGACACGGACCGCATCGAATACCTGGACAAGTCGTGACGCGCCAGCGACGATGCTCAAGCGGAGCGATGAGGAGAAGTGGCGCAGATTAATCGCAAAGTGCTGCTGTGGTTATCGGTAGCCGCGCTGCTCGCGGTGCTGGTCGCCTACCAGACGCTGGGCTCGACGTCGGCCAGGCACGCGGAGATCGCCGCGCGCGCCGATGTGCCCACCGTGGCGCCGGGCACCGATGTGCTGGCCGGCATTGCCGTGGCACCCCTTCGGGTTCACCACTACGACTACCGCAGGTCGGCCTTCGGCGATTCGTGGGACGACGACAACGACGCCCCGGGCGGGCACAACGGATGTGACACCCGCGACGACATCCTCGACCGCGATCTCGTCGACAAGACCTATGTGGCGATCAAGCGGTGCCCCAACGCCGTCGCCACCGGCACCTTGCACGACCCGTATACCAACACCACCATCGGATTCCAGCGCGGCGCGAAGGTCGGCGAATCGGTGCAGATCGACCACATCGTCCCGCTCGCCTACGCCTGGGACATGGGAGCTTTCGGCTGGCCGGATCCCGAGCGGTTGCGCTTCGCCAACGATCCGGCCAACCTGCTGGCCGTGCAGGGCCAGGCCAATCAGGACAAGGGTGATCTGCCGCCGGCCTCATGGATGCCGCCCAATCGCGCGTTCGCCTGCCAGTACGCGATGCAGTTCGTCGCGGTGCTGCGGGGCTACCAGTTGCCGGTGGATCAGGCGTCGGCGAACGTGCTGCGGCAGGCCGCGGCCACCTGCCCGACGGGACCGTGAGAGCGCGAGTGTGCATCGCGCGACGCGACACGCCGCCGCCGCGTCGTCAGATGCACAGTCAGGATGCCCGGCGCCTGCGCCCGGTCCGGTCGTAGCGGCGCGTTACGCGCCTTCGTAGGTCTCTGGGTCCGGGCGCAACCGGGTCCCGTCATTGAGCGTGTTGATTGCGTCCATGTGCTCGGCGGCCAATTCGAAGTCGAACACGTCGAGGTCGGTTGCGATGTGCTCGGGGTTTGCCGAGCGGAAGACCACCGCGTTGCCCAATTGCACGTTCCACCGCAGCATCACCTGCGAGGGCGTCTTGCCGTATTCGCTCGCTACGGAGTTCACGGTCGGGTTGTCGTTCAGCTTGCCCAGGGCCAACGGTGTGTAGGACTGCGTCACGACATTGTGCTGCGCATTGGTCTTGCGCATGTCGTCCTGGTTGAGCAGCGGGTGCAGCTCGATCTGGTTCACCGCCGGCGTCGTGAAGACGAGGTCGATGACCATCTCCAGGTATTCCTCGGTGAAGTTGGCGACACCGATGGAGCGAGTGTGGCCGGTGGAGCGGAGCTGCAGCAGGCCGCCGAACGAGTCCACGTACTTGCCGAGCGCGGCAGCCGGCCAATGGATCAGATACAGGTCGAGGTAATCGAGGCCCAGTCGTTCCAGGCTGACTTCGCAGGCATCCTGCGCGCCCTTGAGACCCTGGTCGGCGGTGGCCAGTTTGGTGGTGACGAACAACTCCGCGCGCGGAATCCCGGAGGCGGCAATGGCGCGACCGACGGCGGCTTCGTTGCCGTAAGCCGCGGCGGTGTCGATCAGCCGGCAGCCGAGCTCCAGCGCCGCCGAGACCGCACGTTCGGTCTCGTCCTCCGACAAGTCCGCGACGCCGAGGCCAAGCACCGGCATCGTGTTTTCGTCATTGAGAGTGATCGAGGGTACGGCGAGGCCCGCAGCGCCAGTCAACGTCATTCACCTACCTGTGAAACTGAAGGTTCGTGGATCAGGACCAAGCCGAGTTCCATCGTCGAGCGAGGAGATCGTCGCCATTTCATCGGCGCTGAGATTGAAATCGAACACGTCGAAGTTACTCGCAATCCGTGCAGGGTTTACTGACTTGGGGATCACGATATTACCGAGCTGGATATGCCATCGGATCAACACCTGGGCGGGTGTCCGCCCACATCCTTCGGCAACGGCGGTGACGGTCGGATCTGTCAGCAGCGCTCCTTGTCCCAGCGGTGCCCATGCCTCGGTCGCGATTCCGCGCTGGGCGTGCACCTTTCGTAATTCCGTCTGGGGATAACGAGGATGCAGTTCGATCTGATTGACGGCAGGAACGATGCCGGTGGCATCGATCAGAACCATCAGATGCTCGGGTTCGAAATTGCTGACTCCGATGGAGCGGATCCGGCCCTGGTCGCGCAGGTGCGCGAAGGCCTTGAAGGTTTCGACATACTTTCCCAGCGCCGGCATCGGCCAGTGGATGAGGTAGAGGTCGAGATAGTCGAGGCCGAGCCGGTCCATGCTGGCGTCGAAGGCCGTCAACGTGCTGTCGTAACCTTGCTCGGAGTTCCACAACTTGGTCACCACGTAGAGTTGATCGCGCGGCACGTCGGAATCGGCGATCGCGCGCCCGGTTTCCCGTTCATTGCGGTACGCGGCAGCGGTGTCGATATGCCGGTAACCGGCTTGCAGCGCTGCACGTACCGCCTGCTCGGTCTCTGCCGGAGGGACCTGGAAGACTCCGAACCCGACGGCGGGGATCGCACGACCGTCATTGAGCGTGACTAGGTTTTTCTCAAGGGGGCCGGACATGACACAGAGTCTGCCAGGCGCGCCGGACCTGCATCCCGGAGCCAGACGCGGATCGACGCGCTGGGCCGATCGCGTGCAGGACATCGTCACCAATGTCGGCGTCAAGGCCATCCCCTGGATCCCGACACCGGCCAAGCGGCTGATATTCGGCGGCCGATCGATCATCATCGACGGCAACACGCTCGATCCCACGCTGCAGCTGGCGCTGTCCGCGTCGCGCCTCTCCGGCATCGAGGGGTTGGACGTCAATGACGACCCAGTGGCGTCGCGGGCGCAGATGCGCCAGACGCTGCTGTCGCTACCCGGTCCCCAAATTCACGTCATGGTCGACGACCTCACGATTCCTGGGCCGGCCGGCGAGATCGGGGCCCGCCACTATCGTCCGGCCGGCGCGGGGCCCGCGGACTTGCTGGTCTTCTACCACGGCGGTGGCTGGACGATCGGAGACCTGGACACCGCCGATGCGCTGTGCCGCCTGACTTGCCGCGACGCCGGGATTCAGGTGCTGTCGATCGACTACCGACTGGCCCCGGAGCATCCGGCGCCGGCCGCGATCGACGACGCTTACGCGGCGTTCAAGTGGGCCCACGACCATGCCGGAGAACTGGGCGCGAACCCGGGACGCGTCGCGGTCGGGGGAGACAGTGCGGGCGGCAACCTGGCCGCCGTCGTATGTCAGTTGGCGCGCGACGAGGATGCCCCGGCGCCGCTGCTGCAGTGGCTGATCTACCCGCGGACCGATTTCACCGCGCAGAATCGCTCGCTGAGCCTGTTCGCGCGCGGCTTCCTGCTGACCAAACGCGATATCGACTGGTTCACCGCGGAGTATCTCAACGGCACCGGCATCGACCTGACGGATCCGCGCGTCTCGCCGGCGCATGCCCAATCATTGTCCGGGTTGGCGCCCGCGCTGATCGCCGTCGCGGGGTTCGACCCGTTGCGCGACGAAGGTCAGGCGTACGCCGCCGCGCTGCAGGGCGCCGGCACCCCCGTGGACCTGCGGTACATGGGCTCGCTGACACACGGATTCGCCAGCCTGTTTCAGCTGGGGGGCGCGAGCGCGGCCGCGACCAGCGATCTGATTTCTGCACTGCGCGCTCACCTGAGCCGGGCCTGATTTGCCGCGATGCGCTCGCCGGTAATCTAGTAGCGCGGCTCCGACGTAACGCCCGCACGCCGACCCAACACAGAAGGATCACCGAACCTGTGGCCGACAACTCGAAACGTCCCCCCCGATTCGACCTGAAGGCGTCAGACGGGAAGTCCGGCCGGCTCATCCAGATCGGCGGTACCGCGTTCATCATCGTCTTCGCGGTCGCGCTGGTGTTCTACATCGTGACGTCGCATAAGGACAAGAAGGGTGGCATCGCCGGTCAGGGTGACACCGTTCGCGTGACGTCGAGCAAGGTGGTCAACCAGCCCGGGACGAACAACCCCAAGGCTGTCGTGACCTTCTACGAGGACTTCTTGTGCCCCGCGTGCGGCAATTTCGAGCGCACCTTCGGACCGACGGTCTCCAAGCTGATCGATTCCGGTGCCATCGCGGCCGATTACTCGATGGTGGCCATTCTCGACAGCTCCAAGAACCAGAACTATTCGTCGCGGGCGGGGGCGGCGGCGCTGTGCGTCGCCGACGAGAACATGGACGCGTTCCGTCGTTTTCACACCGCGCTGTACACCACCGGGATCCAGCCCGACGAGCGGGGGAGCAGCTTCCCCGACAACGCGAAATTGATCGAACTCGCCCGCGAGGCCGGCGTTGTCGGCAAGGTGCCGGATTGCATCAACAGCGGGAAGTACGTCTCCAAGGTCAGTGGCGAAGCCTCGGCCGCGGGCATCACCGCAACCCCGACGATCAAGATCAACGGTGAGAACTACGAGCCGTCGACACCCGATGCGCTGGTCGGAAAGATCAAGACCATCGTGGGCGACGTTCCGGGTATCGACGCACCAGTCGCCCCTGCGGCTTCGTGACGGTCGCGGTGTCGGTCGAACCCGCCGGGCAACCCGGCGATCCGCCATCGGCTTCGACGCGTGACTCGTCCGTACCGACGCTGAGCGCGTGGTGGGTGCTGATCGCAGGGGTGATCGGGCTGGCCTCGTCGGCGACCCTGACGGTCGAGAAGATCGACCTCCTGCTCAACCCGTCGTATGTGCCGTCGTGCAACCTCAATCCGATCCTGTCGTGCGGTTCGGTGATGGTCACGCCGCAGGCCTCGTTGCTGGGCTTCCCGAACCCGCTGCTGGGCATCGTGGCGTTCACCGTGGTATTGGTTGCCGGCGTGTTGGCGGTGGCGAAAGTGTCGATACCCCACTGGTTTTGGGTTTCACTCGAGGTCGGACTGCTGGTCGGTGCGGGGTTCGTGCACTGGCTGATCTTCGAGAGTCTGTACCGGATCGGGGCGTTGTGCCCCTACTGCATGGTGGTATGGGCGATGACGATCACGTTGCTGGTGGTGGTCGGGTCCATCGTGTTTCGTCCGGTGCTCGACGGCACCGCGGCGCGGTTGCTCTATCAATGGCGATGGTCGATCACCGCGCTATGGTTCACCGCGGTGTTCCTGCTGATCATGGTGCGGTTCTGGGACTATTGGTCGACACTTCTGTAAGGAGTCGCGGGTGATCTCCAAGGTGCTGGTGGCCAATCGCGGTGAGATCGCGATACGCGCGTTCCGCGCGGCGTACGAACTTGGCGTCGGCACGGTGGCCGTGTACGCGTATGAGGACCGCAATTCGGTACATCGGCTCAAGGCCGATGAGTCGTATCAGATCGGCGACGTCGGTCATCCCGTGCGCGCTTACCTGTCCGTCGACGAGATCGTCGAAACTGCCTCCCGGGCCGGCGCCGACGCCGTCTATCCCGGGTACGGCTTCCTGTCGGAGAATCCGGCGTTGGCCGCGGCCTGCGCGGCCGCCGGTATCACGTTCGTCGGTCCCAGTGCCGAAATCCTTGAGCTGACCGGGAATAAGGCGCGGGCAATCGAGGCGGCCCGCGAAGCCGGGCTGCCCGTGCTCGCATCTTCGGCGCCGTCGGCGTCGGTCGAGGAACTGCTGTCCGCTGCTGCCGAGATGCGGTTCCCGTTGTTCGTCAAGGCTGTTGCCGGTGGCGGGGGACGAGGTATGCGGCGCGTCGCCGACATCGATGCGCTGACCGAGGCGATCGAGGCCGCCAGCCGTGAGGCCGAGTCGGCGTTCGGTGACCCGACGGTCTATCTCGAGCAGGCGGTGATCAAGCCGCGCCACATCGAGGTGCAGATCCTGGGCGACAACACCGGCAACATGATCCACCTGCATGAGCGCGACTGCAGCGTGCAGCGTCGCCACCAGAAGGTCGTCGAATTGGCGCCCGCGCCAAACCTTTCCGCCGAGTTGCGCGACAAGATCTGCGCCGACGCCGTCGCCTTCGCCCGGCATATCGGGTACAGCTGTGCGGGCACTGTGGAGTTCCTGCTGGACGAGAGCGGTCATTACGTTTTCATCGAGATGAATCCGCGGATTCAGGTGGAGCACACCGTGACCGAGGAGATCACCGACGTCGACCTGGTGTCCAGCCAGTTGCGCATCGCCTCCGGCGAGACGCTGGAGGATCTGGGCCTGAGCCAGGAGAACATTCGGCCGCACGGCGCCGCACTGCAATGCCGGATCACCACCGAAGATCCGGCCAACGGGTTCCGCCCCGACACCGGCCGGATCAGCACCTACCGCAGTCCCGGCGGTGCCGGCATCCGTCTGGACGGCAGCACCAACCTCGGCGCGGAGATCAGCGCCCACTTCGATTCGATGCTGGTCAAGTTGACCTGCCGGGGCCGCGACTTCCACACGGCGGTGTCCCGGGCCCGGCGCGCGATCGCGGAGTTCCGGATTCGCGGGGTGTCGACGAATATTCCGTTCCTGCAAGCGGTTCTGGATGATCCGGACTTCCAGGCCGGCCGGATCACCACGTCGTTCATCGATGAGCGCCCACATCTGCTGACCGCACGCGGCTCGGCCGACCGTGGCACCAAGATCCTCAACTACCTGGCTGACGTCACGGTCAACCACCCGCATGGCACGCACCCGTCGACGGTGTACCCACACGACAAGCTGCCCTTCATAGATCCGACGGATCTCGAGGCGGAGCCGCCGGCCGGATCAAAGCAGCGGCTAGTTGAGTTGGGGCCCGAGGGTTTTGCGCGCTGGCTACGCGAGTCGCCCGCGGTGGGCGTGACCGACACGACCTTCCGCGATGCCCACCAGTCGCTGTTGGCGACCCGGGTGCGCACCAGTGGGCTGATGATGGTGGCGCCCTATCTGGCCCGGACGATGCCGCAGCTGCTGTCGGTGGAGTGCTGGGGCGGTGCCACTTACGATGTGGCGCTTCGCTTCCTGAAGGAAGATCCTTGGGAGCGGCTGGCCACGCTGCGCGAAGCGATGCCCAACATCTGTCTGCAGATGCTGCTGCGGGGCCGAAACACCGTGGGGTACACGCCATATCCGGAACTGGTCACCTCGGCGTTCATCGAAGAGGCGACCGCGACCGGTATCGACATCTTTCGCATCTTCGACGCGCTCAACAATCTTGACTCGATGCGCCCGGCTATCGACGCCGTCCGCGAAACCGGTTCGGCGATAGCCGAAGTCGCGATGTGCTACACCGGTGACCTGTCCGATCCGGGTGAGCGGCTCTACACGCTGGACTACTACCTCAATCTGGCCGAGCGGATCGTGGACGCGGGTGCGCACGTGCTGGCCATCAAGGACATGGCCGGGCTACTACGGCCACCGGCCGCACACCAACTGGTCAGCGCGCTGCGCAGTCGGTTCGACCTGCCGATCCACGTACACACCCACGACACCCCGGGCGGCCAGCTGGCCAGCTATATGGCCGCCTGGCACGCGGGTGCCGACGCCGTCGACGGTGCCGCCGCGCCGCTGGCGGGCACTACCAGCCAGCCGGCACTGAGCTCGATCGTCGCCGCCGCCGCGCACACCGAGCACGACACCGGCCTGTCGCTTTCGGAGGTATGCGCGCTGGAGCCCTACTGGGAGGCGCTGCGAAAGGTCTACGCCCCCTTCGAATCCGGGCTTCCCGGTCCGACGGGGCGGGTCTATCACCACGAAATCCCGGGTGGCCAGTTGTCGAACCTTCGCCAGCAGGCGATCGCGCTGGGATTGGGCGATCGATTCGAAGAGATCGAAGAGGCGTACGCGGGTGCCGACCGCGTGCTGGGCAGACTGATCAAGGTCACCCCGTCGTCGAAGGTGGTCGGCGACCTGGCGCTAGCGCTGGTCGGTTCGGGGCTGACCGCAGACGAATTCTCTTCGGACCCTTCACGATTGGACATCCCGGAATCGGTGGTGGGATTCCTGCGTGGCGAGCTCGGGGACCCGGTCGGTGGCTGGCCGGAGCCGCTGCGCACCGCCGCGCTTCAGGGCCGCGGGCCCGCCAAGCCGGTCCAGCAGCTCAGCGCAGAAGACGAGGCCGGACTCGCGTTGAGCGGCGCCAAACGTCAAGCCACCCTCAATCGACTGCTATTCCCTGGTCCGACAAAGGAATTCGAGGAGCACCGGGACACCTACGGTGACACGTCGCATCTGTCGGCCAATCAGTTCTTCTACGGTCTGCGGCAGGGTGAAGAGCATCAGGTGACACTGGAACGTGGGGTCGATCTGTTGATCGGTCTGGAGGCAATCTCCGAGCCTGATGAGCGCGGGATGCGCACGGTGATGTGCATCATGAACGGCCAGCTGCGTCCGGTGCTGGTGCGCGACCGCAGCATTGCCAGCACGATCCCGACCGCTGAGAAGGCCGAGCGAGGCAATCCCGACCACATCGCGGCACCCTTCGCCGGGGTCGTCACCGTGTCGGTGACCGAGGGCGATCGGGTGAGCGCCGGCCAGACGATCGCCACGATCGAGGCGATGAAGATGGAAGCCCCGATCACCGCTCCGAAGGACGCCACCGTGGGGCGGGTGGCGGTGTCGAGCACCGCGCAGGTCGAGGGTGGAGATCTGCTGGTGGTGCTGAGCTGACGCGGATCATCGGCGGCGCTGCCGGAGGGCGACGCCTCGCAGTGCCGCCGCGCGGGACCCGGCCGACCACCGATCGGGTGCGCGAGTCGTTGTTCAACATCGTCACCGCGCGGCTGGATCTGACCGGCTTGGCGGTGCTGGACCTCTACGCGGGCTCGGGTGCACTGGGTCTGGAAGCGCTCTCGCGGGGAGCGGCCTCGGCGCTGTTCGTCGAGTCCGATCAGCGCACTGCGGCCGTCATCGCGCGCAACATCGACACCCTGGGTCTGCCCGGCGCGTCGCTGCGCCGGGGCCCGGTGTCCGCGGTGCTGGCCGGCGGGGCCGCATCCCCGGTCGATCTGGTGCTGGCCGACCCGCCCTACGACGTCGAGACCGCCGAGGTTCAGGCAGTCCTGGCCGCGCTGAGCGCCCATGGCTGGGTACGCGCGGCGACGGTCGCAGTCGTCGAACGGGCCGCCGCCAGCGCTCCGCTGACCTGGCCGGACGGCTGGACCCCATGGCCGGAGCGGATTTACGGCGACACCCGCTTGGAGCTGGCCGAATATGACTAGGACGCCCTGCTACCTTGGTCGCTTATGAGCGGCGCCGTATGCCCGGGCTCGTTCGACCCGGTGACGTTGGGCCACATCGACGTCTTCGAACGCGCCGCGGGTCAGTTCGACGAGGTAGTCGTGGCGATCCTGACCAACCCCGCTAAGAAGGGCATGTTCGACATCGACGAGCGCGTCGCGATGATCGAGGAAGCGACGGCTCACCTGCCGAATCTGCGCGTCGAGGTCGGGCAGGGCCTGGTGGTGGACTTCGTCACCTCCCGCGGGATGACCGCGATCGTCAAGGGCCTGCGCACCGACACCGATTTCGAGTACGAGTTGCAGATGGCGCAGATGAACAAGCACATCGCCAATGTGGACACCTTCTTCGTGGCGACCGCGCCGCAGTATTCGTTCGTGTCGTCGTCGTTGGCCAAAGAGGTCGCGATGATGGGCGGCGACGTCTCGAAGCTGCTGCCGGAGTCGGTGAATCGCCGCCTGCGCGAGAGGCTGCCGTGAAGTTGCGAGTGGGGATATTAATAGGGCGGGTCGTCCGGCAACCGCGTCACGGCTTCGGGTACCCAATCGGCGGGTAGTTCCTCGGGCTCGCGGGGTTCGTTGATCCAGGTGCAGAACGGGCTGGTGCTTGACGCGCCCTTGAATGCGAACAGACTGTCGCGCATATGGTTTCGGAACTTGCGCGCGGCAACTTCCTCTTTGCGGGCTTTTTGCTGCCGGTTATGCATCCGCGCTTGACTGATCCGGGCGCGTCGCCGCTGGGACCTATCACGTCGCACCGGGGTCGGCGTGGCGCACGCCGGTCCGCGCGGCTGAGGGAAAAGATCCGCCCCGGCCGGGAACGTCCGGTACACGCGCCCGCTCGGAGAGGTCCAGATGACGGTGCCGTCGCCAAGTTGTGTGTCGCGCCATCCACCGTGGAAGGTCTTGAGCCGATGGTGTTGGCGGCAAAGGCATTTGAGATTAAGCGCCACCGTCATGCCACCGGCCGCTGGATCCTGGTGGTTGAACGGAACGGTGTGGTCGATATCGCATACCACTGCGGGACGGCTACATCCCGGGAAGCGACAGGTCAGATCCCGGCAACGAACGAAGCGTTCGAGTGCCGCGGATGGCTGGTAGTGCAGCGCCTGCGCCGGGCTGGTGACAGGGTCGGCAACGAGTTGTGCTGCGGCGGCGGCCAATTCACGGACCTGGTCGGCGTCGATGATCCCGTAACCCTCGAGGTAGCCCGGTGCATCGCTGTTGGCATTGACGGTTTTGTCGCTGGCGACCACGTTGATGACCACCCGCACACCGGCTGAATCCGGGTCGCTGCCGTCGGCTCCAGTCGTGGCGGGACAGTCGGGCTGTTCGCAGCGGCATACCAGGCCGCGCCCCTGAGTCAGCGCGGCCAAGGCATCCGCGCGGCGCTGATCCATCGTCCGCGGATCGGCTGCGCACACTTGGCCCGCAAGCTGCGAGAGCCGGCGATCGAAGGCCGTCGCGGCCGTGGCCCCGACGGTGCCGTAGATGTCTGCCATCCCGTTGTCCAGCGTGCTGATCGCGATGTACCGGTCATTCTCGGCGGTCTCGCGTCGTTCACGGGCGGCATCGGGATCGACGGCCCGCACCGTGGCGTCGACCGCATTGACGATGCGTTGTCGTGACCAGCCGTGCCATTTCCCGATGCGGTTGGCCAGTGACCGGTCGACCTCGGCGATCAACCGGTCGTCGGTGATCAGGTCGGTACGGCTGATGATCAACCGGACGGTGCGCCAATCGGTGCGGCCCTCGGACAGCAGGGCCGCCAGATTGGGCAGCCTGGTGTCGAGCGACTCGGCGTATGACACCAGATAGCTTGCCGCCATCGGGGACAGGTTCATCGCGGCGGCCACCTCGGCCGCGGTCCGCTCGAACCCGTCGATCACGGCATAGCCACGGTGGTGCTCGGCCTGCTCGGTGGCGGCCACTCGGTGCCGAAGTAATGCCGCCACGGCCGCCATCCGCCGCGCCACCAACATCGACTCCTGCCGGTGGGCGGACTCGATCTCCGTCACCAGATCGGGGGGATCGAGGTTATCGAACATACATTCGATTATAGAAGGGTGGCCCGACAACTTCTGGACGGAGTTGAGATTCCTCAGCCGCGCGGTAGCGGTTCATGAGAAGCTCATTCTTGATTTTTCGATACATGGCTTCGGCCACCGCGGGGGATACGCGTCAACGCTGTGATGGAAGGACTCGGCAGTGGATGAGCGACCTACCGCTCTATTAAGCGATCGCACCGAGGCGGCCGTGAGCCCATGTTTGGGCGGATGGCGGGCGACGACCGCGCCGGCCGCATTCGCGCCGCAAGACATCGCTCACATCCTGCAGTACGTGCGCCACCCCGTTCATGTGGTCCGCGAGGACGCCACCGGTCAGCTGGGCCTGGCGATGGGCGGCGAACTGGTCGGCGCCGGTACGTCCGACATCTCCCTGATGGGGACACTGCCCCCGATCTATCCGGAATGGCTCGGCGACCGTGAGTTCTGCGAGTCACACGGGATCCGCTTCCCCTATGTCACGGGCGCCATGGCCAACGGCATCGCCACCCCGGCACTGGTGGTGGCCGTGGCGGAGGCCGGGATGCTGGGCTTCTTCGGCGCGGGCGGCCTGTCGTTTGACGCCGTCGAACGAGGACTGTCCGAGATTCAGACCAGGCTGGCGGGCAGACCACTTGCCTGGGGCGCCAACCTGATCCACTCACCCAACGAGGTTGCGCTCGAGGGACGGGTCGCCGAGCTGTTCATCGAACGGGGCGTCCGGGTCGTCGAGGCATCGGCGTTCATGAAGCTGACTCCCGCGGTCGTGCACTACGCCCTGTCGGGCTTGTCGACCGACCCGGCCGGCGCGATCGTCCGCAAGAACCACGTGATGGCCAAGATCTCGCGTCCCGAGGTCGCCCGCCTGTTCATGGAGCCCGCCCCCGCGGCCTTGGTTTCGGCGCTCGTCGCGTCCGGCAAGCTGACCCAGCGGGAAGCCGAGCTCGCCCAGCATGTACCGGTGGCCGAAGACATCACGGTCGAGGCCGACAGCGGCGGGCACACCGACAACCGCCCGCTGCCGGCGTTGTTCTCGGAAATCGTGCTGCTGCGCGACAAGCTGGCGCGGCAGCACGCCCCGGCCTGCCGGATCCGCGTGGGTGCCGCCGGGGGTCTTGGTACGCCGCAGTCGGTCGCCGGTGCCTTCGCGATGGGTGCCGCCTATGTGTTGACCGGCTCGGTCAACCAGTCGTGCATCGAGTCGGGTCTTTCCCCGCACGCCCGCGGCATGCTGGCCAAGGCCGGAGTGGCCGACGTGATGATGGCCCCGGCGTCCGACATGTTCGAGATGGGCGTGAACCTGCAGGTCCTCAAGCGTGGTGCCATGTTCGGCCCCCGGGCGAGGAAGCTCTACGAGTGGTATGCGGCCAACCCCAGCCTGAGTGCCGTCGTGGACAAGCACGGTGCCGAGCTGGAAAAGATCCTCGGCAAGAGTGTCGGGGAGGTCTGGGCCGAAACACATCAGTACTGGGAGCAGCGCGACCCCGCGGTGCTTGAACTCGCGACCCGGGACTCGAAATATCAGATGGGGCTGGTCTTCCGCTGGTACCTCGGCAAATCAAGCCGGTGGGCGATCGACGGGCAACCGGATCGTGTCCTGGACTACCAGATCTGGTGTGGCCCCTCGATGGGAGCCTTCAACAGCTGGGTGGCGGGTAGCTATCTGGAGGACCCTGAGCAGCGGAAAGTCGATCAAGTGGCGCTGAATTTGCTGGAGGGCGCCACCCACATCAGCCGGGCCCACCAGGCTCGCAAATGCGGCGTGCCCGTTCCGGCGGATGCGTTCAACTACGCCCCGCGCCCGCTTTCTTTGTAAGTGTTTTCGGCCTCCGGCAGAAAAATGCCGGACGCTTTCCGCATGCCGACAAACTGCGGCCCCATTGCGCAATTGTGAGCTGCTGACGTGCGGTTAGCGCAGTGCGTTTATTCAGTTCACGCGATAGACCGCGAACGGGGGCAATATCCAATTAATTCCTGTTACTCGTCAGTAACTGCGAACTGACACATTTGGAAACGAAGGAATTGGACGCTCCCGATCACCGTAATGACCTATCCGGCCGTCTTAGCAAAGCTCACCGGGTGCGATTACGGGTGCGCGCGGACCGTTGCCGCGGCGGCGATACGCGCGGTCTCGTAGAGCTGAAATGGCTCGTCCGACCCACCAGCATCGCTCTGTCACGGTCCGCAGGCAAGCCAGGAAACCGTCGGATCAATGACCGTCTTAAAGACGGTCAAGCGGTATTGACTGTTCGTCAGTACAAGACCCTGCGTTCTGATATGGTCCCGGCGAGCGATAGGCCTGCCCCGGGGGTGTAGGTCAATGCAGCAAAACCTCGACGATCAGTCTTCGGTGTGCCGCAAGTAAACACTCGATGTTGCTCGTCTAGCCAATGCAAAGGTGATCGATGGCATCAAAGCACCCCCCTGTTGCGGTTGTCGGCGTCAGCGCGCTGTTTCCCGGGTCTCCCGAAGCCGAGCGCTTCTGGCGCAACATCATCGGAGGCGTCGACCTGTTCTCCGAGGTCCCCGAGTCGCACTGGCGCATTGACGACTACTACCACCCCGATCCGCATATGCCGGACAAGGTGTACGCGCGTCGCGGCGGATTCTTGCCTGATGTCGACTTTTCACCAATGGATTTCGGCATTCCGCCGAACGTTATGCCCGCAACCGATACCGCCCAGCTGCTTGCACTGAGGGTCGCGCAACAAGTTTTAGAGGACGCCGCGGGGGGTGATTTTTCTCACATCGATCGCGAGCGGATCAGCGTCATCCTCGGCGCCTCCGGTGGCACGGAGCTGATCACCTACATCAGCGGCCGTCTGCACCGGCCGGTCTGGGAGCGAGGACTGCGGGCTGCCGGTCTGTCGGAACCAGAGGTTGCCGCATTCAGCGAACGCGTGACGTCGAACTACGCGACTTGGCAGGAGAACACCTTCCCCGGGCTGCTCGGCAACGTGATCGCCGGCCGGATCGCCAACCGCTTCGACCTTGGCGGTACCAACTGCGTCATCGACGCCGCGTGTGCCAGCTCGCTGGCGGCGCTCGAAGCCGGGCTGCACGAGCTCTACCTCGGCGAAGCGGACATGGTGCTCGCCGGCGGAGTCGATGCCTTCAACGACATCTTCATGTACATGTGCTTCGCCAAGGTGACGGCGCTGTCGACCAGTGGCGACTGCCGGCCGTTCTCCGACAAATCCGACGGCACGATGCTGGGCGAAGGGCTGTCCATGTTCGCGCTCAAGCGTCTCGACGACGCCGAGCGCGACGGCGACCGGATCTACGCGGTGATCCGCGGCATCGGCACCTCCTCGGACGGCCGGGCCAAGAGTATTTATGCGCCGAGCCCGACGGGTCAGGCGAAAGCTCTTCGGCGCGCCTACGAGGCCGCGGGCTACGGCCCGGAAACCGTCGGGCTCGTCGAAGCGCATGGCACCGGGACCAAGGCCGGGGACGCGGCCGAGTTCGAAGCGTTGCGGGAGGTCTTCAACGCATCGGGGCGCGAGGATCGGCAGTGGTGCGCACTCGGCTCGGTCAAGTCCCAGATCGGGCACACCAAGGGTGCGGCCGGAGCGGGTGGCCTGTTCAAGGTGGTGATGGCGCTTCACCACAAGGCGTTGCCGCCGACGATCAAGATCGACCGGCCGAACCCCGCCCTCGAGATCGAGCAGTCGCCGTTCTACCTTTCCACCCAGTCCAAGCCGTGGATGGCCGACAACGGCGTCCCGCGGCGGGCGTCGGTCAGCTCGTTCGGCTTCGGCGGCACCAACTTCCACGTCGCCGTCGAGGAGTACACGGGCACCGGAAAGCGTGCATATCGATTCCGCTCCTGGGATTCCGAACTGGTCGTGCTGGGCGCGCCTTCTTCGGCGGCGCTCTCCGCGCAAGCAGCTGCGCTGTCCGCATCACTGGTCGACAGTCCGGACATGCTCAGCTGGATCGCGCACAGCACGCAAGCCGCGTACAACGCTGCGCAGCCCCACCGCCTGGCCGTCGTCGCCGACAGTGTTTCGACCTTGCAGACGATGCTCGACGAAGTCGCGGCGAAGCTCAGCGCGGCCGATGTCCCGTCGTCGTTCGCCTCGCCCAGGGGCTACTTCTACTCGGCGCAGCGACCCGGGCCGGTCGCCTTGCTGTTCCCGGGCCAGGGCAGCCAGTACGTCGGCATGGGCGCCGACCTGCCGCAGCTCCATGAGCCTGCGTTGGCGGCATGGGAATGTGCGCGAGCTGACCGGTTGAACGCCGATCGCGATCTGCACGACGTCGTCTGGCCGAAGACGGCATTCACCGATGACGAGCGCGCGCTGCAGTCGGCCGAGCTGACGAAAACCCAGTGGGCGCAGCCGGGCATTGGTGCGCACAGCCTGAGTCTGCTCTCGGTGATTCGCTCGCTTGGCATTGCACCCGTTGCCGTCGGTGGCCACAGCTTCGGCGAAGTCACCGCGCTGTGTGCCGCGGGAGTTTTCGGAGGCGAGGTCGCCCTGCAAATCGCGCGTAAGCGCGGTGAGCTGATGGCCGATGCGGCCACTAACAGCGACGGCGCCATGTGTGCGGTGACCGCGCCGGTCGAGCAGGT
Source organism: Mycobacterium sp. 050128 (assembly GCF_036409155.1). Taxonomy (NCBI): domain Bacteria; kingdom Bacillati; phylum Actinomycetota; class Actinomycetes; order Mycobacteriales; family Mycobacteriaceae; genus Mycobacterium; species Mycobacterium sp. 050128. The sequence goes on from NZ_JAZGLW010000005.1 coordinate 261,303, forward strand.
CCGCCAACTGATCGGGGAGTGGGGGCTGCCGGTTGTCATTGCTAACCACAATGCTCCCAATCAGGCTGTGCTGTCCGGGAATAGCACCGCCATCGAACACGCGGCACAGCGGTTTGCCGCGGCGGGCATCAACGCGCGACGCCTGGATGTCGCCACCGCATTCCATTCCGACATCGTCAGCCCGGCAGCGATTCCCTTCGCTTCCTTCCTGGCTGGTATCGCGTTCGGCACGCCCGCGGTGCCCGTCTACGCCAATGCGACAGCGCAGCCGTACGCCGGTGACGCGCAACAAATGCGGACGACGCTCGCCAACCAGATCGCTCAGCCGGTGCGGTTCGTCGAGCAGATTCAGGCAATGTGGCGCGCCGGCGCGCGCACCTTCGTCGAGGTCGGCCCCGGCGGCGTGCTGACAAATCTCGTCGGCAAGTGTCTCGCCGGCGAGGAGCACTCCGCGGTGTCGCTGGATGCCAAGGGCAAGAACGGAATTCGATCGCTGTGGATCGGATTGGCCCAACTCGTGGCGGCCGGCGTCCCGATGAATTTCGAGGGCCTGTGGGCCGACTATCGCATCGGTGACGATCCGCGTAACCGTGAGAAGCCGAAGCTGACCTTGAAGATCAATGGATCCAATTATGGAAGGCCGCCAATAAGCGACGAGCCTGTGCGGCGGCCGTCCGATATCGAAACAACTCTCGACCGCAGTGGCCGCAGCAACGGCCACAGGACCGAATCGGAGTCCAAATTTATGCCATCTGAATCCATTACCCCCGTGGTCCACGTCAACGGCACGCCATCCGCGGTCCCGCCGCCGGCGCCGGTTCCGGTCGCCCCGACGGTGATGCCGGCCGCGCCCGCGGCGGCCGCGCTCAATGGTCATGCCGCGAGCAACGGCAACGGTCATGGCCCACTCGGTGCGTCGGCGACCGCCGTGATCGCTCCGCCCGCGCCGGTGACCTTGGCGGCTCCTACGCCCGTGCCAGCGCCGGCGGCCGCACCCGTGTTGAGTGCCGAAGTGGTGACGGAGATGATCGCAGCGGTAGGAACGCTGCGCGACGCCTTCGACAGTCTGCAACGTGTCTTGCAAGGTCTCGTGGCCCCGTCGGCAGCGGCCGCCCCGCCTGCTCCAACTCCGGCTATTGCCAACGGAACTCCGCTCGTGCTCGCTGCCCCGGCTGTCCACAACGGGACGGTTGCTGCGCCTGCTCCTGCGCCGCCTGTCTCGGTGGCGGTGCCTGCTTCGGTGGTGTCGGGTGTGGATTTGGTGGGTGAGATGTTGGCGGTGGTGGCGGATAAGACGGGTTATCCCGTTGAGATG